>JASLIY010000307.1 GCA_030152675.1 Acinetobacter sp. | reverse complement strand
GCGACTCGTTGTAGAGCTCCACGACGTCGGCCACGCGATGATTACAATATAGCGACTATTGAATTCCAGTTATTTTATAATGTTGCTCCAATCTGTTCTGAAAACCTCGAGCAAACAATTTCTCCAATTTGGAGTAGCTTTGATAAAGAAGAATTGATTAAGGATATTCAACAACATGCTATTGATGAAAAAGATATTACTTGGAAAAATAAATTATCTGCAAATTTATATAAGTTTAAATATCGTAAAGAATGGAAATATTTAAAAAAATATTTGAATCAGAACTAAAACCAACATAATACACCTTATGCGAACCCCCTCTGCAATTCGTTCTAAATCAATCACTTAACCTGTATTGAAAAGCCCCATCCCAGTGAATGGGGCTTTTTTGTCGATTTAGGCCGTTCCATGGCTGTTTGTTGAACGATGTTTTATGGAATTTATTAGTTTGGTTTTATATTTCGAGTTCGCTACGGCTGCCTAAACGGACTCACTTTCAGATCAGAAGTTGCTCCTCACCCATTTATTTTGAAAAATTATAATGAGAAATAGCCCATCACTCAGCTACAATCAACAAAATTTAAATCACATCATGATATAGAAAACAATGACCTACACTCAACTTAGCCCCAAGCATCTGATCGCCTTGATTGTATTCGGACTGGTGGTGATCGGTGCCAGCATTGAGCCCTTGGAATACGGTGCTTATGCCCTGCATCAACTTGGCACAGTGATCATGCTGGCGATCTTATTTGTCTTTCAAAAGAAATTTGGCCTGAACTTCTTGGCTTTTTGCAGTTATCTGATGTTTTTGACGGTACATGTTATCGCCGCACATTATCTGTATTCCTATGTACCGTATAGCATCTGGACACAAAGCCTACTCAACATCGATCTCAACCAATACTTCGGTTGGCAGCGCAATATGTTCGATCGTTTGGTGCATTTTTGCTATGGCCTATTTTTATATCCATTTTTTGCACGCATATTCCAATGCTGGCTACCACAAGTCGGTACGAAAAGTCGCTTCTTGCTGGTGCTGCAATTTGTCATGGCCAGTAGCGTGTTCTATGAATGGATCGAATGGTGGCTTGCAGTTGCCCTCTCCCCTGAAGAGGCAGAAAAATACAATGGTCAACAAGGTGATCTCTGGGATGCCCATCAAGATATGCTCTTCGCCACACTCGGTACTTTGTTGGCAGGTCTGCTGACATGGATCAGCACCCGCCGTAGTTAATCCATACATCAAGCGCATAAAAAAGCAGTGCCTCACCGAGGACACTGCTTTTTTGTTGGGTCTAGAATCTATTGACCATTTACAGGTCAGAGATCAATAGATCCGACAGCACTTAAAGTTTTGGATCGCGTAATTGCACCAAGGATTGATTGGCGCTGCTCAGGCTATTGATCACTTTATTCATCACGACTGGAATCAGGTGATCTGCGACTTGGGCGGCTTGTAATCCAAGTTTCTCACCCAAGGTCGGTTTACGACGGGTTTGAATGGCATAAACATCGTGCAATGGCAATAAGCTGAGTAAGTATTCGTCAGAGGTTTTCAGTTCATCCACCAAATTTAACTCAAGCGCATCTTGGCCATACCAGTGCTCACCGGTGGCGATATTTTCAACATTGAGTTTTGGACGGTATTTTTCCACGAAGTGTTTAAACAAGACATGTGTCTGTTGCAACTCTTCTTCAAACTTGTTTTTACCTTCTTCGGTATTTTCACCGAACATGGTCACGGTACGTTTGTATTGACCTGCGGTATACAGTTCAAAATCAACATGATGCTCTTTGAGTAGACGATTGAAGTTCGGCACTTGTGCAACCACCCCGATCGAACCCAAGATCGCAAATGGTGCAGAGACGATCTCATTGGCGATGCAGGCCATCATATACCCGCCACTGGCTGCAACTTTATCCACGCAAATCGTCAGATGGAAACCAGCATCACGTAAACGTACCAACTGTGCAGCTGCCAGACCATAGCCATGCACCATACCGCCGGGACTTTCTAGACGTAGCAGCACACGGTCACGACCTGCTTTGGCCGTGGCCAAAACCAATGTCACTTCTTCACGTAAATTTTCAACTGCTGAGGCTTGCGTATCCCCCTTGAAGTCGAGCACATACACTTTTTGATTATTTTTTTTGCGGCCACGCGCCTCTTTGGCGAGTTGCTGGCTGAGTTGCAAAAGCTCTAATTTAGAACAAGTGGTTTGGGCTATTTTTTTTCTTTGCTCATTAATGCGAGCGTTTAAATGGCTGATACGAATTTCAGCAGGTAACTTAGGCAGATGAAATAACATAAATAATTTTTACTCGTAGGTACGTATTTATAATGCTTAGATTAGGCTGATCTGCCCGAATTTCAATATGCTTTTGATAAAACTTCTAAGGATATACAAAAAAGAGCCTTACGGCTCTTTTCAAGGTCTTAGGCTGTATTAACCAAAGCGGCCTGTAATATAAGCTTCGGTGAGTTGATGCTCAGGTTGGGTAAAGACTTTTTCAGTCGAGTTGACTTCGATTAAGTCACCCAAATGGAAATAGGCGGTCCGATCTGAGACACGCGCCGCCTGTTGCATCGAGTGAGTCACGATCGCAATGGTATATTGCTTGGACAATTCAGAGATCAACTCTTCAACTTTTGCAGTCGCGATCGGATCGAGCGCTGAACATGGTTCATCCATCAAGATCACTTCAGGGCTGACGGCGATGGTACGCGCAATACACAAACGTTGTTGCTGACCACCGGATAGTCCAGTCCCCGGCTGTGCCAGACGGTCTTTGACTTCGTCCCACAAGCCCGCTTTGCGGAGGCTGTTTTCAACGATTTCTTCTAGGTCGTATTTATCGCGTGCTAAACCATGTAGTTTTGGACCATAGGCGACATTGTCAAAAATAGACTTTGGAAATGGATTGGGTTTTTGGAACACCATGCCCACTTGAGCACGTAACAACACCACATCCAAGTTTGGATCATAGATATCTTGATTGTCCAAGGTGACCTTCCCCGTGACACGACAGATATCGATGGTGTCGTTCATTCGGTTGAGGGTTCGTAAAAAGGTCGACTTGCCGCAGCCTGATGGCCCAATAAAGGCGATGACTTCATTCTCATAAACTTCTAAGTCAATCCCTTTAATCGCCTCAGCCTCACCATAATACACATGGACATCTTGGGCACTGATTTTGACGGTGGTGTTCTTGTCTTTTTTACTTGAAGCGCCGGAATCAAACTGAGAAACAAAAGACGTGGCTTTATGCTTCGGCTCAGTTTGAGTAGACGTAAATTGAGAGTGTTGGTGATTCACGGTGTTATCCTTTTTTTCTAAGGAATTCTTAGTTTCTACGGTATTCATATTGTGACCTCTTTTACCAGCGCACTTCAAATTTCTTACGTAACCAAATCGCAAAACTATTCAGACCAATCATTAGCGCCAACAGCACAATAATCGCTGCAGCAGTTCGGCCTTCAAAGAAATTACGCAACTCATTGCCTTGCCATAAGAAGACTTGTACAGGCAATGCAGTCGATTGATCCAATGGTGACATCGGTACACTGGCCACGAAGGCGCTCATGCCGATCAACAACAATGGTGCTGTTTCACCCAATGCCTGTGCCACACCAATGATGGCACCGGTGAGAATCCCCGGTAAAGCGAGGGGTAAAGTATGGTGAAACACGGTTTGAACTTTGGATGCACCCAAGCCCAATGCCGCTTGACGAATCGAAGGTGGTACGGCTTTGAGTGAAGCGCGTGTGGTAATAATCACGGTCGGTAAAGTCATCAAACTCAAGACTAAACCACCGACCAAAGGTGCTGAAATCGGCAAATGCATCCAACTAATAAAAATCGATGCACCCAACAGACCAAATACAATCGAAGGGACTGCTGCCAAGTTATTGATGTTCACTTCAACAATATCAGTCAACCAGTTTTTCTTGGCGAATTCTTCCAGATAGATCGCACTTGCAACGCCGATTGGAATCGAAATAAAGATCACGATCAACATCATAAATAGCGAGCCCATGAAAGCACCGGCCAAACCTGAGGTGGCTGGAGAGCTACGCGAATCTGGATTGACAAATAATTGCGTATTGAAAGTACGTTCGATCAGGCCTTGGTCATGCATACGATCGACCAAAGTTCGGATTTCTGAACTCAACTGTTGTTGCTCATCTGGCAAACTACGGTCAATACTGCCCGCGATCCAAACATCAACATTGGCATCTGCGAGTAATTTCATATCTACGGTTTTACCGAGTAAAGACGGATCTTTAAACAGCATATCGCGGATACGATAAGTCTCAGAGCTGGTATATAAGCTGCTTAGGGCTTCACGATCTTTGGCCAGCGCCTGATCTTTCGACACAATACCATTAACGATCACTGCATCCCAATCGGCCATGCCCATTTTGGTTTGCCAATCGATATAGCGATCTTGGAACTGTGCTGGTGCCTCAGTCTTGCCTTGAACCGGCGGTGGACCTGCATCAATAATTTTTGGATCGAAGTAAATTGGCACAGCAATACTGGCCTGCCAAAACGCAGGAAGCCCTTTGTATAAAATACTGCTAAATAGAAGTGCAACAAAGGCCAACCCCAGCATCACGGCGCTAAAACCAAAGAGGCGAAAGGTGTTTTCTTTACGATGACGTTTGGCCAAGGTTTTTTGGATGGTTGCCTTACGCTTGTCACGTATCTCGGCAGCGACTTGCGGATCAAATACATTTTGATCCGCAGACGATGTATTTGATCTACTCATTCGTATTGCTCACGGTATTTACGCACAATATAAAGTGCAACAATATTGAGGCCTAAAGTGATGACAAATAGGGTTAAACCCAAAGCAAACGCCACCAATGCCTGTGGACTTGCGAAGTCTGTATCACCGGTCAATTGATTGACAATGGTAATCGTCACAGTAGACACGGCTTCGAGTGGATTGACATGTAGCAGCGGACTATTACCGGCTGCCAAGACCACGATCATGGTTTCACCAATCGCACGTGATGCGGCCAACAAAAATGCACCAATAATTCCGGGCAATGCAGCAGGCATCACCACACGGCGAATGGTTTCAGATTTGGTCGCACCGAGCCCCAAAGAACCATCGCGTAATGAACGTGGCACTTGGGTAATAATGTCATCCGACAGCGAAGATACGAATGGGATGATCATGATGCCCATCACGAAGCCTGCAGTTAAAGCACTGGTGGCATTGATATTGATCCCGATTACATCCCCGACCAGCTTGAAAAATGGCCCGATCACCATCAAGGCGAATACGCCATAAACGATGGTTGGGATACCAGCTAAGATCTCAATAATCGGTTTTGCCCACGCTCTTAAACGCGGTGAGGCATACTCGGCCAAATAGATCGCAATCATTAGGCCAACCGGTACCGCCACCAACAAGGCGATGATACTGACCATGAGGGTGCCCCAGAGCAGTGGAAGCAAACCATAGCTGCCTTCCGCATTGCCCGAGGTACTAAAACCTGGATTCCACTCAGTACCAAAGAAGAAGTCTAAGGGACTGACAAAATTAAAGAAACGCATTGCCTCACTAAACATGGACATCACGATGCCGATGGTGGTGAGGATCGCCACGCCTGAACACAAGGCCAGCGCGACATTGATACTTTTTTCAACTTGGTTACGTGCACGATAATGTTGACTGATGGCTTTCTTGGCCCAGATCAAACCTAACAATGCACTACACACCACCACGGCGACTTTCGCAAAGGCACCAATGGTTTGAAACTTCTTCAGCTCGGAAGCGGCTGCAATTTCGTAAGCTTGTGCTTGGTTACTGACTCCAAACCCAGACGCAATGGCTTTGACACGCTGAATCAAGACTTGTAGCTCAGATTGATCGAGAGACGCTGCCACTGAAGCAGGAATGTTATTCAAGATTAAGTGTTTGAGGATATTGGGTTCGACCAAGTTCCAAACAATTAAGATTAAAAAAGACGGAATACCACACCACAATGCGACCAGCGCGCCATAATAACCAGGGCGTGAGTGCAATGTGGCAGAGTTATTAGCCTTGCCCGCAATATTTCGACTTTTTCTGAGTCCAATTTGATATGCAATTGCGACCAGCGCCAATAACACACCAATAAGTAGCAGATTCATGTATTCTCCACTGCGTTTTTTCGATTTATTCTTTAGAAAAAACTCTGCTTAATACAAAAAGCCGATGGCGGTCTACCCACCATCAGCTTCTGACCAATTTAGATTATTTTACGCCTTGCCCAGCTTTGAATGCATTCAAAACTTTAGCGCGCTCAGCGTCAGACATTGAAATCAAACCAGCTTTATCGAGCTTAGAACCTTTGCCTGAGATTTTCTTGTTGAGGAAGTACTCAGTATATTCTTGTAAGCCTTTAATTGATTTTAAGTGCTCGCCTTTCACGTAGAAGAACAAAGGACGAGATACTGGGTAAGTGCCGTTAAGAACAGTTTGCTCAGATGGTGCCACGTTGTTTACGGTTGCAACACGAAGCTTGTCACGGTTTTGGTCATAGAAACCTAGACCGAAGACACCTACAGCATTTGGAGCCGTTTTTAGACGTGCCAAAGTTTCAGTGTAGTCGCCCGCGATTTCGATCACACGGCCATCTTTACGGAAGTTTGAACACGCTTTGCCACGTGCATCTTTGTCGAGGTTTTTGATATAAGCATAAGATTCACAACCTGCTTCAACCATTTTCTCTTGGAACACTTCACGTGTACCGTGGTTAGAGGCAGGAATGACCAACGTAATCAACTCATTCGGTAAAGAACTGTCGATTTGATTCCAACGTGTATATGGGTTAGCGACCATTTTACCGTTTGATGGTAACTCAGCGGCCAAGGCAGCAAAGACATGTTGTGGACGGAGTTTATAAGCTGCTTTGCTGGCATTTGATGCAAATACGATACCGTCATAACCGATTTTGATTTCTAAGATTTTATTCACGCCTGCTTTTTTACATGCAGCGATTTCCGTATCTTTAATTTTACGTGAAGAATTCGCGATATCGATGGTGTTGTCACCGACACCCGCACAGAATTGTTTTAGGCCAGCAGAACTACCGCCAGAACCAACAACCGGTGCTTTAAATTGAGGGAAAGTATTTCCGAATTCCTCAGCCACAATACTTGCATACGGAAGTACTGTCGAAGAACCCGCGATTTGGATGGTTTCACGAGCTGCGTGGGCGGTACTGATTGCAGTGGCCCCTGTGACAACTAATGCAAGTGCAATATGGTTTAAGCGCATTCTTTTCTCTCTTAAATTAATCATGTTGTGCCATTGATTCAGCACAGCCACTTGTTGTGTTGATGTACTTGATTAATTGCATTGTGGTTTTAAAATATGACAA
>JASLIY010000254.1 GCA_030152675.1 Acinetobacter sp. | reverse complement strand
TAACGATCAACAACACAAACGCACTTGATGAGTGCAAGCAAAAATTCACTGGAGCAAAATGAGCATGGCGAACAAGGTCCTTCAACTCATACAAGAAAGTGGCGCAAAATGGGTCGATTTTCGCTTTACTGATACCAAAGGCAAAGAACAGCATGTGACTTATCCTGCTGATTCTATCGATGAAGATACTTTCGAAGACGGTAAAATGTTCGATGGTTCTTCAATCGCTGGATGGAAAGGTATTGAAGCCTCTGACATGATCTTACGTCCAGACGCTGAGACATGTTTTATCGACCCGTTCTTCGCAGAAGCAACAATTGTCGTTACTTGTGATGTGATCGAACCGTCTACAGGTCAAGGTTACCAACGTGATCCACGTTCAATCGCACGCCGTGCAGAAGAGTACCTCAAATCAACAGGTATCGGTGATACCGCATTTTTTGGTCCAGAACCAGAATTCTTTGTATTTGACGAAGTGAAGTGGGACATTGATATGTCTGGCGCGCGTCATACATTGGTTGCTGAAGAGGCTGCTTGGTCTACAGGTAAAGACTATGAAGCCGGTAACTCTGGTCACCGTCCACGTGTGAAAGGCGGTTACTTCCCAGTACCTCCTGTTGATTCTTCACAAGATATGCGTGCAGAAATGTGTGCCAAAATCGAAGAAATCATGGGACCAGGTCGCGTTGAAGTACATCATCACGAAGTTGCATCTTGCCAACTTGAAATTGGTGTGAGCTTCAATACACTGGTACGCAAAGCAGATGAAGTTCAACAGTTTAAATATGCAGTTTGGAACGTTGCACATCAATATGCGAAAACAGCAACCTTTATGCCGAAACCAATGGTCGGTGATAATGGTTCTGGTATGCACGTGCATATGTCGATTGCGAAAGACGGTAAAAACTTATTTGCGGGCGATGAATACGCAGGTCTTTCTGAAATGGCTTTGTACTTCATTGGCGGTGTGATCAAACATGCACGCGCATTGAATGCGATTACCAACCCAGCGACCAACTCATACAAACGTTTAGTGCCTCATTATGAAGCACCAATCATGTTGGCTTATTCTGCACGCAACCGTTCAGCTTCGATTCGTATCCCATTCGTTTCTAGCCCGAAAGGCAAGCGCGTTGAAGTTCGTTTCCCAGATCCATGTGCAAACCCATACTTGGCATTTGCTGCATTGTTGATGGCTGGTCTTGACGGAATTCAAAACAAATTGCACCCTGGCGATGCTGCTGACAAGAACTTGTATGATCTTCCGCCAGAAGAAGAAGCGAAAATTCCAACAGTGGCACATAGCTTAGAAATGGCGCTTGATGCATTGAAAGAAGATTATGACTTCTTACTGAAAGGTGGTGTATTCACTAAAGATATGATTGATGCTTATATCGAGCTAAAAACTGAAGATGTACGTCGTTTAAATACCACGACGCATCCAGTTGAATTTGATATGTACTATAGCCTGTAATTGAGTTGTCGTGATTCGGCGCTAAACAGTTGAGTCGCATTGCTCAATAAAATGGTTGAAAACAAAGCCCTGCATGATGCAGGGCTTTGTTTTTTTGATCTTTGTTCAATCAATCCATGCTGTGTTAGATGACTATCGTTGCAGGAGTTAAAAGGGTAAAATACGCAGTTCAATTTTATTATTTTGGATAAATTCTCTGTGCATAGTGATTTAAATGTCGATCAATTCGTCATGGTTCGTGACCGTCATCGTTTAAATCGACTTCGCAAGTCCAAAACTAAAGCCTCTCAAAAGGTGCAGTCTGGCCATAAGCCATCAACGGATGCGCAGGCCAGCGAGCAGTTAAAGAAGACTCCCTACCAAGAACTGTTCGAGAAGTCGAATCAAAAAGTTCGACAACGACTGGCGCGTCTGCCTCGGATTCGCCTCAATCAAGACCTACCGGTCACACAATATAAAGACAAATTAATCGCCGCGATTCAAAACAATCAGGTGGTGATTGTTGCCGGTGAAACCGGGTCAGGTAAAACAACACAATTACCGCAAATCGCCATGTTAGCGGGCCGTGGGTTAACGGGGATGATTGGTCATACCCAGCCGCGACGTTTGGCTGCACGTACGGTATCGCAGCGCATCGCAGAAGAGGTGGGCGAGAAACTCGGTGAATCGATCGGTTTTAAGGTTCGCTTCAATGAGCAGGGCTCGCAAGATTCTATCGTGCGCTTAATGACAGATGGTATTTTGTTGGCTGAACTGAGCCATGATCGATATCTGAATAAATATGACACCATCATCATTGATGAAGCGCATGAGCGTTCGCTCAATATCGACTTTATCATGGGCTATTTGAAGCAGTTACTGCCAAAACGTCCTGATTTAAAAGTCATTGTGACCTCGGCCACATTGGACGTCAATCGTTTTAGTCAGTACTTCAATAACGCCCCGATCTTTGAAGTCGAGGGGCGTAGCTTTCCCGTTGAAGTGCGCTATCGCCCGATCTCTGAGATGGGCGTGGTTGGTAGTGATGACGATGCTTTTGATGAGTTTGAAGAAAATCTTCCGCGCGCCGTGGTGCAGGCCGTCGAAGAGTGCTTTAAAGATGCAGAAGCCAAAGGCCATCCAGAACATGCAGACATTCTGATCTTTTCGAGTACTGAGCAAGAGATTCGGGAACTCCAAGAAACGCTGCAAAAATTTGGTCCAAGACATACACAAATTTTGCCACTTTATGCTCGTTTGGCTTTGGCAGAACAGCAAAAGATTTTTAATCCTTCTGGTGGTGGTCGGCGCATTATTATTGCCACCAACGTAGCGGAAACGGCATTGACCGTACCCAATATCCGTTATGTGATCGACAGTGGTTTTGCACGTCTTTCACGTTATAACTACCGTTCACGTGTACAACGTTTGCCGATTGAGGCGGTTTCTCAGGCCGCGGCCAATCAGCGTAAAGGACGTTGTGGTCGTATCGCCCCTGGGGTCTGTATTCGCTTATATAGCGAAGAAGACTTTATGAGTCGCCCTGAGTTTACTGAACCTGAAATTAAACGTACCAACTTGGCCTCTGTGATTTTACAGATGCAGAGTTTGGGCTTGGGCGAAGTAGAAGGTTTTGATTTTATTGAGCCACCTGATCATCGCTTGGTGAATGATGGTCGTAAGTTGCTGATCGAGTTAGGCGCTTATGCGGAAAAGAAACATGAGTTGACCGCGATTGGTAAACTCATGGCGCGTATGCCGATTGATCCACGACTGTCGCGGATGATTATGGCAGGCTCGCACTTTGGTGTGCTAAAGGAAATTCTGATTATTGTTGCGGCCTTGGCCGTACAAGATCCACGTGAACGTCCTGCAGATAAGCAAGCACAGGCAGATCAAAAACATGCGTTGTTTAAGCAAGCTGATTCAGACTTTTTGTTTTATACCAGTTTGTGGCAAACCCTTCATCACAACAGTGAAGTACAGACTGAAAATAAACGACGTCAGTTTGCCCGTAATCATTTCTTGAGTTGGTTGCGCTTACGTGAGTGGCAGAAGACCCATGAGCAATTTGTGGATTTGGCACGCAGCTTAAAGTTGTCGTTTAATGATCGTCCCGCCAATTATGAAAATTTGCATCGAGCATTGCTCACCGGTTTGCTGTCGTTCATTGCCAATAAGACTGATGAAAAGAATGTCTATATGGCTGTACGACAACAAAAAGCACGGATTTTCCCAGCTTCGACTTTGCATAAGGCGCAGAGTGCTTGGGTGATGGCGTTTGAGATGGTGGAAACTTCTCAAGTCTATTTGCGAACGCTGGCCAAGATTGAACCGGAATGGATCTTGCTCGCGGCCCCTGATTTGTTGAAACATCATTATTTTGAGCCGCATTGGTCGAAGCGCAATGGGGTGGTGAATGCCTATGATCAGATTTCATTGTTTGGTTTGATCATTGAGCCAAAACGGTTGATGAACTACGAAAAAGTGGATCAGCCCGCAGCGCATGAAATCTTTTTAAGAGATGCGCTGACCACGGGGAATCTGGGTTTAACACCGCCATTTTTAAAGCATAACTTGTTAAAGCTTGATGAAGTTGAGCGTGTTGAAGACAAGCTTCGTCGCCGAGACTTGGTGGTGGATGAGGAAACGATTTATCAGTTCTATGCGGCCAAAGTCCCGACTGATATTGCCAGTCGACGCAGCTTTGAGGATTGGCGTGCCACGATTGAGGTTGAGCAACCGCGTTATCTCTATGTGGATGATGATGCGTTATGGATGAATGATCGACCGACCACAGGTGAGTTCCCAGATTATTTACATAATGGTGCATTGCGCTTGGCGGCGAGTTATCGTTTTGATCCAAGTCATGATGAGGATGGCGCGACGGTCAAGATTCCACTTCAGGCTTTGGCACAAGTGGATGAGGCGATTTGGTCTTGGGGCATCCCTGGCTGGCGTCAGGATTTGATCGAAGCTTTATTGAAGTCATTGAGCAAAGATAAGCGTCGCAATTTGGTTCCGATTCCGGATACCACACGCAAGCTGATGCAAAATATCACAGCGGCCAAACTCAAGGGGCATTTATTTGATTATTTGGCCTTTGAGTTAAGAGCAGAGCAAATCAGCGCGCAAGATTTTTCACTTGAACGGATTGAGCCTTATCTGATTCCTTTGATTAAAGTTGTTGATGCCAAAGGTCGTGTGATTGAGCAAGGACGTGACCTGAGTGAGCTCAAAGCCCGTTGCCGATCTGAAACGCACCGACCGGTCAAACAGTTGAGTGGTGAATTTAAAACGTTCCCGGATCAATTTGTATTTGAGCAGTCGCAAAAAGTAACGGGTGTGGTGATCAAGCAGTACCAAGCTTTGGTTGCAGCGAAAGCATTCCGTCAGTTGGATGCAAATGATACCAGTGGTGTGGTGATCCAGAGCTTTAATGATGCCACAGAAGCCACAGCACATCATCGTCTTGGGGTGTTGCGACTGCTGCATTTGCAAATGGGAGATCTGATCCGTCAGCTGAAAAAACAAATCTCAAAACCTTTGGCCTTGGCTTATGCACCTTTAGGGGACAAGGCACAACTTGAGCAGATGTTGGTCTATGCCACCTTGCAGATGTCGATTCAGAGTCTGCCTACGGATGCTATCGAGTTCCAAAACTTGCTTACTCAAGTGAAAAAGACCTTTTTAAGTCATGGTCAAGATGCGCTTAGAATCATGACCGAAATTTATATTCAGTGGCAAGAGATCAGACAAAAACTGCTGATGTTAAATCAAGATGTGTTTGCAAAAAGTATCGATGATATTGAAGATCAATTGGATTTGATGAGTCTGTCTGATTTTGTTTACAGCAAGACCCCAGAAATTTGGTTGGAATATCCACGTTATCTAAAAGGCTTGTTGTTGCGTTTGGATCGCTTGCCCAACAATTTAAATCGGGATCTCGCAGCAATCGTTGATGTGGATACCTGGATGGATAAGCTGTTTAAATTCAAGCATGATCCACGCTTAACACCGCTGTACTTCATGGTGGAGGAATATCGGATCTCTTTGTTCTCTCAACCAATGAAAACCAAAATGCCGGTTTCGAGTACGCGATTAAAAAAGGTATGGGAAGGACTCGGAATCAGTTAATATTACATTATGTATTTAGCGCAAGGAGTTTTGCATGGGCATTCGTATTACAGGTACAGGTTTGTATCATCCTGAACAGGCGATTAGCAATGAAGAGTTGGTTGAAAGTTTAAATGCTTATGTGGAACAGTATAACCACGAGCATGCAGATCAAATCGCATCAGGTGAGTTGACCGCCTTACGTGGCTCCAGCGCAGCATTCATTGAAAAAGCTTCAGGTGTAAAAAGCCGTTATGTGATTGAGAAATCAGGCATCTTAGATCCTAATCGTTTACGTCCGTATTTGACTGAACGTGATGAAGATCAGCTTTCAATTCAAGCCGAGTGGGGCGTGACCGCTGCGAAGCAAGCGATGGAAAATGCAGGCGTCACAGCTGAAGATATCGATGTGGTGATTTTGGCATGTTCAAATCTACAACGCCCTTATCCGGCTGTTGCGATTGAGATCCAAACTGAATTGGGGATTCAAGGTTATGCTTATGATATGAATGTCGCCTGTTCTGCAGCGACATTTGGATTGAAGCAAGCCTATGATGCAATTCAATCGGGTGCGCGCCGTGTGTTATTGGTCAACGTCGAGATTACTTCAGGTCATACTGACTATCGCTCACGTGATTGTCACTTTATCTTTGGTGATGTGGCGACTGCATCCATCATTGAAAATACTGAAACCAAAACGGGTTTTGAGATTTTAGATACGCACTTGTTTACTCAGTTTTCCAATAACATTCGCAACAATTTCGGTTTCTTAAATCGCAGTGAAGACGCAGTGAAAGACGATAAGCAATTCCGTCAAGATGGCCGTAAAGTGTTTAAAGAAGTTTGTCCTTTGGTGGCTAAGATCATTGGCAAACAATTGGAAAAGAATCAAATTTTGCCAACGCAAGTGAAACGTTTTTGGTTGCATCAAGCCAATGCCAGCATGAATGAGTTGATCTTGAAGCTGGTGGTGGGTAAGGCTGCAGCTGAGGCTGATCCCAACCTTGTGCCGATTATCTTAGATGAGTTTGCCAATACCTCTTCTGCTGGTGTCATCATCGCGCTACATCGTTCAGCAGACCAAGTGAATGATGGTGAATACGGTGTACTGTGCTCATTTGGGGCAGGCTATTCTGTTGGATCGATCTTGGTACAAAAACACGTTGTTGCTTAATGTAGACCGAATTTAGGTCACTCAACTTGAGCTGCCATTGATGTTTTTACTGGCAGTGAGGGGTTGAAAGAGACAGCCCGATGTGAACGCATCGGGCTGTTTGTTTTAATAATGTTCAAATTTAAGGTTTATTTTCAAATTTCAGAGTATGTCGCTTGCATGTTGCTGTAAAGCAAATTAAAACATTAGAAGACCAATAACAAGGAACGAACATGAAGTTATATTATTCGCCAGGTGCATGCTCACTGGCAGCTCATATTATTTTAAATGAAATTAATGTTGATTTTGATCTAGAGCGTGTTGATTTAAAGACGCATACAACTGAAAAAGGCAAAGATTATTACAGCATCAATGCAAAGGGTTATGTCCCAGCACTTGAAATTAATCCGGGTTTGATTTTAACGGAAAATGTCGCGATTTTACCTTTTTTGGCTCAGCATGATCCAAAGCAAGATCTGATTCCGCCATCGGGTTTAGGGCGTGCCAAAGTCTTGGAATGGCTCGGTTATTTGAACTCTGAATTGCATGATGCATATTCGGTATTTTTCGCTGGCGCATTAAGCGATGAACAAAAGCAGCGTGGCTATGCCGAGATCGACAAAGTCTTAAACTATATTGAAAATTATCTCTCTGGTTCGGATTTTGATTATTTGGTGAATGATAATTTTGGGCCTGCAGATGCTTATTTATTTGTGATCACCAATTGGTCGAAATTGATTAAGCATGATCTTTCGAGTTTTGAGTGTATTTTGGCGCTCAGAGCAAAAGTTGCAGCACGTCAGTCGGTGCAAATTGCAATGCGCGATGAGGGTTTAATCGACTAGCGCTCAGTGTTTTGAGCAGCGCTGAGCATAGTGCTGCCGCGATTAAAATCCCCCAAACTGCTGAGTGCAATTTGGGGGATATTTTTAAATCGTGTACGTAGTATTCGCTATCTTAAAGCGACTTATTTAAAGAAATAACCGGTTTCTGGTGAACTGGCATTGGCCATACGTTTTGCAGGCATACGACCTGCAAGATAGGCTTCGCGTCCAGCTTCAACGGCTTTTTTCATGGCAGAGGCCATCAAGATTGGATGCTGAGCCGCAGCAATCGCGGTGTTCATCAACACGCCATCACAGCCGAGTTCCATCGCAATCGCAGCATCACTGGCGGTTCCAACGCCGGCATCGACCAAAATTGGTACATTGGCATTTTCTTTGATAATCGACAGCGTATGTGGATTTAAAATCCCCAAGCCTGATCCAATCAAACTACCGAGTGGCATGACCGCAACACAGCCCATCTTTTCCAGCTCTAAGGCAATGATTGGGTCGTCAGAGGTGTAGACCATGACTTCAAAACCATCGTCGATCAAGGTGCGTGCCGCTTTGAGGGTTTCGGTCACATTCGGGTACAGGGTTTTCTCATCACCCAAGACTTCAAGCTTGACCAAGTTGTGCCCATCTAACAACTCACGTGCCAGCATACATGTCCGCACTGCGCTATCTGCATCAAAGCAGCCAGCGGTGTTCGGCAGGATAGTGTACTTCTCAGGTGGAATCACCGACAGTAAGTTGGGTTGGTCAGGATGCTGACCGATATTGACGCGGCGAATCGCCACGGTCACGATCTCTGCTGCACTGGCTTGAATGGCCAGATCGGTTTCATTCAGGTCTTTATATTTACCTGTTCCGACCAAAAGTCTTGAGTTAAAGCGACGTGTACCAATGACGAGAGGGGTGTCTTCCATGCAAAGCTCCATATTAGCCGCCACCTACGGCTTGTATTATTTCAATACGATCTTGATTGGAAATCGGGGTGTGTTGTAACTGACTTTTCGAAACAATCTTTTCGTTGCATTCAACGGCAAAACGTTTTCCCTCAAGGGAAAGCATTTGGATCAGTTCGAGTAAATTTTGACAGTGTGTGTCCTGAAGTTGACCATTTAAATAAATTTGCATCACAAACCCATATTCAAATTGGGGATCTGGCTGAAAGTTTAGGGGGAGAGGGCGTCGAGATTAACGAGCGTACTTCAACGCATTCCATGCCAAAACCAACCAACCTAAAATCATCATTGCACCACCGATCGGAGTGATGATGCCAAAAACTTTAGGCAAGCCGAGACCCATAAGGTATAGAGAACCACAGAAAAAAATGATGCCAATTTGCAGGCAGATAAAACTCAGTTTGATGGGGAGTTGCGGGATGACTTTGGCCAGTATGCCGAGTGCCAGTAGACCGAGCGCGTGATAGAAAAAATAATCAGTTGCTGTCGCCCACCAAGCCAGTTGTTCGGCACTTGCAAAGGACTTTAATCCATGCGCGCCAAAGGCACCTAAAATGACAGCCAAAGTTAAATTGAGTGCTGAAATGGCGATCCACATAAGCTGTATTTATCTCAATCAAATTTTGTCTAACATTAACATAAATTGTTGTCGCTTATAAAGATAAAAGCGCCTCAGCCTACGTGGTGCTCATAAAAAAAGGACATCGAAATGTCCTTTAGTGGATTTAAGCGCTTAGTTTGAAGACATCGCGACTTTAATCTTTTCCATGGCATTTTTTTCGAGTTGGCGAATACGTTCCGCGGAAACGTTATATTCAGATGCCAACTCATGCAAGGTGGATTTGTCATCATCTAACCAACGACGCTGTAAAATGTTACGCGAGCGGTCATCGAGTTGATCCATGGCATCATGCAAAGCAAGATTGCTTTGTTGCTCATAGTCTTCGTTTTCAACCAAGCGAGCTGGATCGTAACGATTGTCTTCGAGGTAGAGTGCGGGAGCAACGGGTGCTGAATTGTCATCATCATCACCTTGTGCTTCAAAAGCAGCATCATACGCAGTCAACCGGCCTTCCATTTCAATCACTTGCTCAGCCGTAACATTTAAATCTTCGGCAATGGCCTGTGCTTCGGCGAGGGTGAGTTTTTTGCTCGATTTTTTTAAACTACGCAAATTGAAGAATAATTTACGTTGCGCTTTGGTGGTTGCGATTTTGACGATACGCCAATTGCGAATCACATATTCATGTATTTCAGCTTTGATCCAGTGCACGGCAAAGGACACGAGTCGAACCCCCATAGTGGGATCGAAGCGTTTCACGGCTTTCATGAGACCAAGATTACCTTCTTGGATAAGATCCCCTTGGGGTAATCCATAACCCGCATAACTACGCGCAATATGTACCACAAAACGCAAGTGAGACATCACCAGCATTTTTGCAGCATCCAAATCTTGATCATAATAATAACGGTCAGCCAGTTCTTTCTCTTGCTCGGCCGTTAGAATCGGAATTTGATTCACATTGCTGATATAAGCACCAAGATTTACGCCAGGCGCAGATAATGACAGGGGCATCAACTGATTGCTGCTGTCGCGCATGAGTTCTCCTTATGGGAATTGCTTTGTATTGTAACCAGTGCGTTCATCTTAGTTTGATTAATTGCGATTGGTAAGGGAGTTTGGGTAGAGAAATGTAAAACAATATACATATTTGAACACATTGAGTTTAAATGAAAATAATTAAGATTCAATGAGGTAATGATATTCAAACTGTGAAATTTTGTTGAATTTACAAGGGATTTGATTCAGTTGGCAATAGCGCAATATATCGATTTCACTATGTGGGTCTGAAGATTTGAGAAGGAGGCTTCGTTTTGGGGCTGCTTTTTTAAGTTCACGTTTTAACATGAGTAATGGCATTGGACAAGGTTGACCCAATGCGTCTATGACGATGGTTTGGCTCATATTTGACTTGAGAAGGCTCGTTTTAAACATGCAATAGTATAGCTGAACTGTAAAAGTATAATCATGAAGTAAGTGATAATGTTGTGTAAGTTGTTAATTTTAAACTTTATTCTGTTTGTGTGTTTCATGTTTTTAATAAATTGAAATTGTTTTCTCTAAATTTAATTAAAAAAATCTATTATTTGGGGCTAAGCCATGATAAGCTCAGGCAGTACTTGGGTTTTACGATAATACTAATTATTTTAACTCCCATCTTACTTATGGATGTAACCGGGATTTTGTTAATAGTTTTACAGAATGATTACAAGCTTTGAAATTACAAAATATTTTAAATTCTTGTTTGCTCTGCTGTTTGCAACACCGGGTGGTCCTTCTATCTTAATTACAGAGGATTAACTTATGACAGCTCGCGAACAAGGCGTAGTTAAATGGTTCAACGATACTAAAGGCTTCGGCTTTATCCAACGCAGTGGCGG
>JASLIY010000171.1 GCA_030152675.1 Acinetobacter sp. | reverse complement strand
GACGAGCCGTGTTAACGAGCAGTTTGAAGCTCGCTTAAAACGCACTGCTAAAACTGCGAAGATTAACGGCTTCCGTCCAGGTAAAGTGCCATTAAATGTTGTACGCCGTGAATACGGTGCTGGGATCTATCAAGAAGTGGTAAACGATGTAATTCGTGACACTGTTTTTGAAGCGATCCAACAAGAAAAAATCAATGCTGTAGGCATGCCTAACATTGAAAAAGTTGAAAACAAAGATGATGCTTTGGTTTATGAAGCCACTGTTGAAGTCTATCCAGAAGTTGAAGTGAAAGCATTTGATGCGTTAGAAGTTGAGCGTAAATCAGCTGAAATCAACGATGCAGATGTTGACGCAATGCTCGAAAACTTGCAAAAACAACGTCAAACTTGGGTAGAAACCAAGGGTATGGCGAAAAAAGATATGCAAGTAACCTTTAACTTCGAAGGCACCATCGATGGTGAAGCTTTTGAAGGTGGTTCTGCTGAAGACTTTAAATTGGTCTTAGGTTCAGGTCGTATGATCCCTGGCTTTGAAGATGGCATCTTGGGCATGAAAAAAGGCGAAGAGAAAGTTATCGATGTAACTTTCCCTGAAGACTACCAAGCTGAAAATCTTGCTGGTAAAGCAGCTCAATTTAAAATCACTGTGAGCTTGGTTGAAAAACCAAAACTTCCAGAGATGGATGCTGAATTCCTAGAAATCTTCGGTATTTCTGGTGATGACGGTGTTGAAAAACTGAAAGCTGACGTGCGTAAAAACATGGAACGCGAAGTTAAAAACGGCTTACGTAACCAAGTGAAAAGCGCAACATTTGATGCACTTGTAGCAGCAAATGAAGTTGAAGTTCCAGCATCTATGTTGGCTCAAGAAGTTGATCGTCAACGTCAACAAATGATCCAACAGTTCACTCAACAGTTCGGTGCTCAAGGCGCTCAAGCGTTTGACAGCAGCATGCTTCCAGACGAATTGTTCAAAGAGCAAGCTGAGAAATCTGTAAAACTCGGTATCTTGGTCAGCAAAGTATTGGCTGATGCGAAACTTGAAGTTGATCAAGCGCGCGTAGACGCTTATATCGATGACATGGCTTCTTCTTACGAAGATCCAACTGAAGTAATCGAATACTTCAAAACTGACAAGCAACAACGTGCTCAAATCGAAGGCGTTGTGTTAGAAGATCAAGTGGTTGATTATATCCTTGCCTCTGCTAAAGTAACCGATACAGCTGTCAGCTACGAAGAATTGTTGAAAGAACAACAAGCACGTCAACAAGCATAAGTTTGTTGTCAGGCATAAAAGGCGCTTTAAGCGCCTTTTTTATTCTCTTTGTTTCATGTTTCAACATGACCCAATAGCCCATTAAAAATATTATGTATTTAATAGGGAAAATTTTGCAATTTTGGTTATTATCCCTCATATTGTCGGATGAGTTTGAGAAACAAAAATTCAGGAATAATTAACGTATGTATGTTCCAACTATCGAAAACGCATTGGTTCCAGTTGTCGTAGAGCAGTCCTCACGCGGTGAGCGCTCATTTGATATTTTTTCACGTCTGTTGCGCGATCGGGTCATCTTTCTCACTGGTGAAGTCGAAGACAATATGGCCAACCTCATCGTTGCGCAAATGTTGTTTCTAGAAGCAGAAAATCCAGACAAAGACATTCATTTATACATTAACTCGCCAGGTGGTTCAGTGACTGCCGGTATGGCGATTTACGATACCATGCAATTTATCAAGCCTGATGTGGTGACCTACTGTATGGGTCAAGCCGCTTCTATGGGTGCATTCTTGTTGAATGCTGGTAGTAAGGGTAAACGCTATTGCTTGGAAAATGCACGGGTTATGATTCATCAACCTTTAGGTGGTTTCCGTGGGCAGGCATCTGATATTGAAATTCATGCACGTGAAATTTTATATATCAAAGAACGCTTGAATCGTTTGATGGCTGAGCATAGTGGTCAGGACTATGACACTGTGGCACGTGATACAGATCGTGATAATTTCATGACTGCACAACAAGCCAAAGATTATGGTTTAGTGGATCAAGTGCTTTCTAAACGTCCTTGATACTAAAGATTAAAAGTAAAGATTTAAAAACTTGGAGTGAAAATGTCCGATCATCCTCAGGGACAAAAGCATTGTTCATTTTGCGGTAAAACGCAGTCTGAAGTCGGTAAACTGATTGCAGGCGAGGACGCATATATTTGTAATGAATGCGTGGACGTATGCTTAGACTTAGTTCAAACCAGTCAGCAAGTTGAAACAGGTGATTGGGCAACACGTCCCTTGCCTAAACCGCATGAAATCCGTGCAGCACTGGATCAATATGTGATTGGTCAAGATACGGCTAAAAAAACCTTGTCTGTGGCTGTCTATAACCACTATAAACGTCTTAAAGTATCTCAATCTGCTCAAAAGTCGAAAGATACGATTGAGTTAGCGAAAAGTAATATTTTGCTGATTGGCCCTACGGGTTCTGGTAAAACGCTTTTGGCACAGACTTTAGCGCGTCTACTCGATGTTCCTTTTGCCATGGCTGATGCAACAACCTTAACTGAGGCTGGTTATGTTGGTGAAGATGTTGAAAACATCGTGCAAAAGTTACTACAAAAAGCAGATTACGATGTAGAGAAAGCCCAGAAGGGTATTATCTATATCGATGAGATCGATAAGATTACGCGTAAATCTGAAAATCCGTCGATTACACGCGATGTTTCAGGTGAAGGCGTACAACAAGCGTTGTTGAAAATGATTGAAGGCACAGTGGCCTCCATACCACCACAAGGTGGGCGCAAGCATCCACAACAAGAGTTTATTCAGATTGATACCGCGAATATTTTATTTATTTGTGGTGGTGCATTCTCTGGACTTGAGAAAGTGGTGCAGCAACGTCAAGAGAAAGGCGGCATTGGTTTTACTGCAGAAGTGCGCAGTAAAGACGATAGCAAAAAAGTCTCTGAGTTGTTCCGTCAGGTTGAAGCCACTGACTTGGTGAAATTTGGATTAATCCCTGAATTTATCGGTCGTTTGCCCGTGATTGCGACTTTAGAAGAGCTTGATGAAGCAGCCTTGATGCAAATCTTGACTGAACCGAAGAATGCTTTGACCCGTCAATATCAGTATTTGTTTGAAATGGAAGATGTTGATTTAGTCTTCAAAGAATCTGCACTGCGCGCTATTGCTCAAAAAGCAGTAGAACGTAATACCGGTGCACGTGGTTTGCGTTCGATTTTGGAAAATGTATTACTCGATACCATGTATGACTTACCAAGCCGCGAAGATGTTGGTACGGTTATCATTGATGATCAAGTGATTGCAGACAAGAAACAGCCTGAGTATCAAGCTGAACGTCAACCCAAATCTGAAGAAGCAGTTGAAGAAGCAAGCGTAGACTTGAAAGTATTGAATTCAAAGTCTGCTTAATGCGGATCAGTTCGATTTTAGGCGGATCAGGCTAAGATCGAAGCGAAAAATCAAATGAAAGGTGTAAGAAGTTAATCTTCTTACACCTTTTTTAATGGCACTATTTTGCTGTTTTTTAGTGCTGCAGTTTTACTTTTTGGCTTTGCGTTGCTCATCGACCAAGGGTTGAAGAATTTGCTCGAACTGTTTTATAAACTGTTGTTTATGCTCAGGGTCTTCACTAATATCACTGGCGATTTGCGCAGATTTTTGGATGATCTCGCTAGAAAGTTTGGCGCTCTTTTGGGTGATCGATTGGCCGATGGGGGTACTGAGGAATGCAATATTGGCCTGAGCTTCTTCTTCAGTAAAGGTGTTGCGATAAGTATCTTTGATCATCTGTAGAAACTTTGGATTTTCAGTCACTTGCTTATTCATATTCGACATCAGTTGTGCCAATTGTTTGGCGCCTTGTTGCTGTTTGGCATTTAACGTTGTAACGGCCAATGACTGTCTCACGATTTCTTCAGCTTGTTGTTCAAACATCGGCTGAATTTCAGCATTGGCATTTTTCAGTAGACTTTGAATATCCGCAAGTTGCATCAATTTTTCTAAGCTTTGTTCTGTCATTGGCGCTGCCCATACGGTTGAACTGGCCGCAAAACTACCGGCTAAAAGCAAAGTCGCAATTTTTAATTTCATGATTTTTCCTAAAAATAAGTTATTAGTGACTAAATTTCATCATGTTATCATCAATCTCATTCATCTGTTACGACGATCTAGATACTCATGATGCACACAACCTTTGTTCTTGCACCTGATTCATTTAAAGAAAGCATGACCGCGAGTGAGGCCTGTGAGGCGATGCAGCGTGGTATTGCTCAAGTATTTGATGATGCAAAATTTATTTCCATTCCTATGGCAGATGGTGGCGAAGGTACTGTCGATGCCATCTTGGCTGCACGTCAGGGTGAAAAAGTTCAGCTCGATGTGATGGGACCATTGCCAGCGCAAAAGGTCAGCGCCTATTTTGCACTCATCGATGCAGGACAAACTGCTGTGATCGAGATGGCACAGGCCAATGGCATTCATCTGTTAGCAGCAGAACAGCGGAACCCGGCATTGACCAGCACCTATGGCACCGGTGAGTTAATCAAAGCGGCGCTAGATCGCGGTGTTCGGAAAATTATTGTGGGCTTAGGCGGTAGTGTGACCAACGATGCCGGTGCCGGCATGGCACAAGCTTTGGGTGTACGCTTTCTTGATCAGCAAGGTCATCCTGTCAGCTATGGTGCTGCTCACTTAGGACGTATTCAGCAGATTGATCTGACTGCGCTTGATCCACGATTGGCCAGTACCGAGATCGTGATCGCTAGTGATGTCACCAATCCCTTAACTGGACCACAGGGTGCCTCGCAAATCTTTGGGCCGCAAAAGGGAGCAACTCCCGCGATGGTCGAACAACTGGATCAGCAATTGAGTCATTTTGCAGCCTTGGTGAAACAACACTTGGCTCTTGATGTTGAGCAAGTCGCGGGTGCGGGTGCAGCAGGTGGTTTGGGCTATGGCTTGATGGTGTTTGCGCAAGGCCGCTTGATCTCTGGGGTGGAGATGGTGATTGAGCAAACCCATTTGGCCGCAGCGATCGCACAAGCGGATTATGTCTTTACCGGAGAAGGAGCGATTGACGCACAAACCTTATTGGGCAAAACCCCGTTTGGTGTGGCGCAAGTAGCACAAGGACTGAATAAGCCAGTGATTGCCTGTGCAGGACGTGTGGGGGCGGATATTGATGCGTTGTATGCTGCTGGGTTTAGTGCGATTTTCGGCATCTTGGATCAGAGTTGTGATCTTGATGTCGCGTGTCGACAAGGTGCCGCAAATCTGCAACGCAGCTGTGAGAATATCGCGCGGCTATTGAAGTTGCAGCAGACGATGTCGCCATTCGATGTGATCTGAAAGTCAAAATCGGGCTGAAGTGCTGAGCGCATGATGACATCCACTTTTGCCAGTCAGCTCTGTTAAACTAAGCACACCCTGAAAATTATGAATGGTTATGAGCCTAAGCACCCTGATCGATGAATTAAATCCTCAACAAAAACAAGCAGCAACTACCCAGTCACAACACAGCTTGGTGTTGGCGGGTGCCGGTTGTGGTAAAACCAAAACCATTGTTGCGCGCGCCGCATATTTGATTGATCAAGGGGTGCCAGCCAATCAAATTCAAATCCTGACTTTTACCCGTCGTGCTGCCAGTGAAATCGTGGCCCGGGTTGAGTTGGCCTTGGGAGATCAAGCTAAGGGACTAAGAGCTTCGACCTTCCATACCTTTTGTATGTACTTACTGCGCCGTATACCGAATGCTTTTGGTTTGGAACAATTCTCGATCATTGATCGTGATGATCAGTTGATGATGTTTCGCTTGATTCGTGGAAAGGACGAGAAAAATCAGGAGCAAGAACTCCCAAAACCCAAAGAGCTATGTGATCTTTATTCCTTTGCGCGCAATACCCGACAAAAACTCAGTTTGGCCTTAGAAAAACAATTGCCGGATTATTTACAAGATTTGGATGCGATCAAACTGATCATGCAAGAATATGAGCAGCGTAAACGTGTGCGTAACTTCTTGGATTATGATGATATTTTGGCCGTCGTGGCGGCTGCATTGGCGCAGTCGGAAGGCTTGGTCAACTATGTGGCATCGCTGTGTCAGCATTTGTTGGTCGATGAAATGCAAGACACCAATCCCTTACAGTGGGCACTGTTAGAGCCTCTTAAGGATCAGGTGAGTTTGTTCTGTGTCGGCGATGATGCTCAGTCGATTTATGCCTTCCGTGGCGCAGATTTTGAAAATATTCATCATTTTACTGAGCGCGTTCCGCAAGCCAAACTGTTTAAACTGGAAAGAAATTATCGTTCCACCCAAGAAATACTCGACCTCTCTAACTGGTTATTGGCACAAAGCAGTATTAATTATGACAAGCATTTAGTGGCTTATCGTGGCGAGGGTATCATGCCGAAGATGCATATCTTCCCGAATGAGTTCGATGAAGCCGCATGGATTGCCAGTGATATCAAGCAACGCCATCTGATCCAGCATGCGGATTGGCAGGATCATATGGTCTTGGTACGCTCTTCATTTGCGGCACGTCATGTCGAGGCCGCCTGTATTCAAGCCAATGTTCCTTATCGCTTTATTGGCGGAATGAAGTTGTTGGAAACAGCGCATGTCAAAGATCTACTGAGTTTACTGCGTGTGATCGCCAACCCTTTAGATGATATTGCTTGGATGCGCTTTCTGACCCTGTGGCAAGGGGTGGGCGATGTCGGAGCGACCAAGCTGGTGCAGCAGTTGATGTTGGAACCCGAACTGGATGCAATGTGCAACAAATTAGAAAAGTTTGGTCGTATTCCTGAGAATAGTATCTTGATCATGAAGCAGATGGCGGTGTTAAGACATCAAGTCGCTGCCTGTGTCGGACTGGCGATCGAGGCACTAGAAGAACAGTTGGCACATAATTATGCCAAGAAGGATTGGTCAAAACGGCTAAATGACTTTGATCTGGTCAAACAATTGGCTGAAAAGCATAATCAGCTGAGTGAGTTCTTGGAAGAGTATGTACTCGATCCAATTTCGATCAGCGAAGTGGAACGGCAGCAGGATGATGATGTGGTGACCCTGATCACCATTCACTCTGCCAAAGGTACTGAACAAAAAGTCTGTTATGTGGCCAACGTCTCTGCAGGCCAGTATCCACATGCTCGTGCCCAAGGTGATTTTGATGAAGTTGAAGAAGAACGACGGGTACTGTATGTGGCGATGACCCGTGCTCAAAATGAGTTGATCCTGACCAAGCAGAAGCTCAATCAATGGGCTTTTGATCAACAAGATGAACAGGGACGCAAGATCGAAGCCTATTTTCTCAGTGGCTTAGAGTCGCAATTGTGTCGTGTCGAAACCCATCATCAGCGCCAAGGTTTTAAATCAGCACGTTCTTATCAGCAGGATAGGGTAGATTTTGATTTTGGCATCGATCTGGATTGAGTTAAACTCAGCAGATTGTCTCATTGCGTGTGATTAAACTGTAATGAGACGCCTATTTTAATGATGTTGCCCAGATAAGGTTGGAAAATGAAAATTTTAGTCCGTAACTTAGAGCGTTCAGTTACTCAAGAAGAGCTTTTGGAGCTGTTTAAACCTTATGGACAAGTCGAATCATGTGT
>JASLIY010000157.1 GCA_030152675.1 Acinetobacter sp. | reverse complement strand
GTAGCACGGATCTCACATTTAGCTTGATTCCCGGTGGACACTTAGGACTGATGTCCAATCAAAAAAGTGCCGCACAATTTTGGCCACAACTTGCAGCTTGGTTAGCAAAACGTTCTAGCCCGATGCTTTAGCAATTCATGATTTATCTGCAATACGCTCAAGTCATTCAGTAAAGGGAGAAATTGATGATTCAATCTGTAGCATTTATTGGTTTAGGCGCAATGGGCTATCGGATGGCAGCTCATCTGGTACCGCATTTCGAGACGGTTTATGTCTGGAATCGCAACTTTGCCAAAGCGGAGCAACATCAGCAGCAATATCAAACGACTGCTGTTTCCCTATCGCAGGCGGCACAGGCCGATGTGATCTTTTCCTGTCTCCCAACCAGCGATCAAGTCGATGAAATCTTAGCGCAAGTGCAACCCAAAGCAGGCGCGATCTGGGTCGATTGTACCAGTGGTGTGCCGGCACAAGCACGTGCACAAGCGGAACGACTTCAGCAACAGCAGGTGGCTTTTCTTGATGCACCCGTCAGTGGTCAAACGGTGGGGGCGGAAAATGCCAGCCTGACTTTTATGGTCGGTGGTGACACAGATGCCTTCCAACGTGCCCAACCGGTCATGCACCTCATGGGGCATTTGATCCAACATGTGGGTGAATCTGGTGCTGGTTTTGCGGTTAAAGCCGTCAACAACATGATGATGGCGATTCATCTTTGTGCCGCGGCAGAAGGATTTAGTACGCTCAAAGCACATGGAGTCAACTTGAATCAGGCACTTGCCTGTATTAACGCATCCAGTGGCAAAAGCTTTATCACTGAAAATATTTTGCCACAACGCATCTTGAATCGTAGTTTCCCGTTGACGTTTTCACTTGAGTTGTTGGCTAAAGATACTGGCATCTCTGCGGACTTAGTTCGATCTGCTCAGTTATCAGCTCCGATCAGTGGCCTGACACAGAGTTTGATTCAAGCCGCCAAAGCCAGTTTAGCGCCCAATAGTGACTTTTCGAGTGCCGTAAAAATATATGAATCGTGGAGTAAAATTACGATAGAGTAAACGAACAACATTGAATAAGCGTATTCAATCCCTATAATGAATAACTTTAAGACAATTAACGATGTCTCACGATATCGCATTGAGGTTCACTCATGAATAAATTTACAGTTGCATTTTTCACTCTAATTTCAGTTGCTGTGGGTTCACAAGTCTACGCAGCAGATGCGGCAAAAGAATGTCAAAAACTGCAAGATGATTACAACGTTATTTACGCTGCCAAAGGGTTCTGCTTCAAAGATCCTGAAGCAAAAGCGAAATATGGCAATGAAAACTGCTTTACCAGCAAACCTAAATTTTCTGAAAAAGAACAAAAGCGTCTAGATGAAATTAAGGAACGCCAAAAAGAATTGAGCTGCAAATAATTTACACTGCTGCCTATCTCTAAAATCAAGGAAATGAACATGGCTTACGATGATCAAAATATTTTTGCAAAAATTTTACGTGGTGAAATTCCTGCAATAAAAGTCTATGAAGATGATCAAGTTCTCGCATTTATGGATATTATGCCGCAAGCTGATGGTCATACGCTGGTCATTCCCAAAACCCCCGCGGTCACGTTACTCGACCTCCCTGCTGAATCTGCTGCATATACCATCCAGATCGTACAGAAAGTTGCTAAAGCCATCGAGGCTGCGCTAGATGTAAAAGGCATCGTGCTGATGCAGTTAAGTGGTGCTGCGGCAGGACAAACCGTCCCTCATGTCCACTTTCATTTAATTCCAAGCTCAGTACATCAACTGGGTAAACATGCTGCGGTAATGCGCGATCAACATAAAATTAAAGCCTTGGCAGACAAGATTAAAGCTGCTCTTTAATCTTGCTAACAAGCGAACCACCGCTTGAGCCCCACCCTCACAAACACAACTCATCAGAACCTCAAATGAGGTTCTTTTTTTTGGCAAAAAAAGAATCGTTATGTCGTCATTCGGCTTCTACAGCATCACATTTCTAAGTGCCTCACTCCATCGCAGTTCATCAAATTGTCATCTAAGTTTCACCGACATGTAACAAAAACTACAGATACTTCAATGCAAGTTAGTAAGCAAATGTAATCTTTTGTTATGGGTTTTGCTGAAAATAAAAGTGAACAGTCATACGCCATTTTGAATATGTTTTTTGGAGAAATCTCAATGAAAAAAGTGCTACTCGCTGCCGCAGTTGCAACGCTAGGATTTAACGCAGCGCATGCAGCGCCTACATTGTACGGTAAGCTCAATGTTTCTTTAAACCAAGTAGATAATAACGATTATGCAGGAAATGACCAAACCCAATTAAACTCAAACGCATCGCGTATTGGGGTCAAGGGTGAAGAAAAATTAACAGATAATGTGGGTGTTATTTACCAAGCAGAATGGGCGATTGCCACAGATGGTTCAGGCTCAGACACCGATCTCAGTGCTCGTAACCGTTTCTTGGGTTTAAAATTCAAAGATGTCGGTAGCATCAAAGCAGGTAACTACGACTCTTATTTTAAATCTGCAGCCGGCGACTACCAAGATATTTTCAACGATGACACCAACCTCGATATCACTAAAACCATGTACGGTGAAGAACGTACCAAAAACGTGGTTGGTTTCGAAACAGACAAAAACTTACTTATCCCTGGCCTAGAATTTAAAGTCATGGCTGAAATGGGTGAAAATAACTCTTCTAAATACAACACCAAACAACGTAATGGTTTCGGTAGCGGCGTCTCTACCTCTTTGGCTTATCAAAATAAAGATGTTGGCGTTGCAGTTGCAATTGCTGGTAACTTTGGTATCGCAGGAACGTATAATGCTTCTGGCATCAAAGATAAAATTGAATCAGATGCTTACCGCATCACAGGTTCATATGATCTAAGCAAAGCCGGTGTTGATGGCTTAGTGTTGGGTGCACTGTATCAATATGTAGAACCATCAAACTCACCTTCTGCTGAATATTTAAAAAATGCGACAGATAAAGATGGTAAATCTTTAGGCTTGGATGCTAAAGCTGCTTCTCTAGAGGAAAGCGCGTGGTTAGTACAAGCGACCTATAAAATCCCAACCACACCGTGGGCTGTGAAAGGTCAGTATCAATCTGTGAAAACTGAATGGACTAACGCAAGCCGCAAATTGGATCAATACGGTCTAGGTGTGGACTATAACTTTAATAAACAAACTAAATTCTATGGCGTTCTTGCACAGCAAAAACGTGATTGGCAAAATGATGACAATAAGAAAACCGTGATCGGCGCAGGTATGGTGTATAGCTTCTAAGTGAAACACTAAAAGCCCTATCCTACTGTTTAAAAACAAATAAACCCCGAGCCTAGAACTCGGGGTTTATTTGTTTACAACGCACTTTAAGATCCGAAATTGATGCTGTATTGACGATAAGGGCAAATACAGCATCAATCGCGATTATGTGGCGGGATAGTGCTGCGCGATCTCTTGGCTAATCATGACTGCGGTTGCAGCAGAGAGTGTCCAACCGAGATGCCCATGGCCAGTATTATAAAATACTCTTGCCTGCTTACCGCGTTTTACCACGGGCATCATATTCGGCATCATCGGCCGTAAGCCTGCCCAAGGTACGATATATTCAGTCGAGATTTCAAAGTTTTGATTCACCCAATCAGTTAATGGCTGTATCCGATCTGCACGAATATCCCGATTATAACCATTGAATTCGGCAGTCCCTGCCACCCTTAAACGATCCTCACCCAAACGTGAGGTCACGATCTTGGCACTTTCATCGAGCAAGCTCACCCAAGGTGCAGCTTGTTGACTCTGCGGCGTATCTAACTGCACCGTAATCGAATAACCTTTGACTGGATAAACATTAACCCGATCGCCGAGTTGATGCGCGAGTTGATAACTGCCCACGCCACCACAGACCACCAACGCATCAGCATTTAGTTGTTGTATCTGAACATCTGTTGCATGCATGTTCTCAACACTAGGACGATAACGCAGTTGTACGCCTTGATCATGATGCTTAATGTCCTGCACCTCCATACCAAAGATATAATTCACTTTTAAACGCTCAGTGACTGTCGCCAAGCCGGTCGTAAACTTATGAATATCGCCAGTCGCGTCTTCGGGACAATAGAAACCACCAAAATATTCTCCAGTTAGACTAGGTTCAATCGATTTGATTTCTTCGGGTGTGACCGCATAACGATGCAATCCGCCATCACAGAGCAAGTCGTTAACACGGTTGGCCACCAGATAGTCGGTTTCGGTATGATAAAAATGCAGAATGCCGCGCTTTTCCAGATTAAACTCAATATTCTCCAATTCAGCAATTTCAAATAAGCGTTGCCGTGCGATCAGTGCCATTCTGACCGTTTCTTGAGTATTACCACGATAATGTTTGATATTGCCCATAAACTCCACCAGCCAAGCATATTTATGCAGACTAAAGGATGGATTCAATAACAAGGGGGCATTTTTATGCGCCATCCACTTGATTCCTTTGAGCACCGTTGCTTTTTGATTCCAAACTTCCGCATTACATGCCGAAAGTTGCCCCCCATTGGCAAACGAGGTTTCCATTGCCGGATATAAGTGTCGATCAATAACACTGACCCGATAGCCCAACAATGCCAATTCATAGGCGGTGGTAACGCCTGTAATCCCAGCACCGATTACAACGACATGTGTCATAAATAGACTCCTTTGAAGTCATGCGAACTTCAAATCATGCCCCATCTGTCATTGGTACCTGAGAGCTTCGATCACGATTCAATCTTGTTAAATATGACCATCCCCTTCGGTGAGCACATAGTTATAGACCTAAGTTCTATGGCTACTCTCCAGATTTTTATGATGATTACAGTCCTTTTGCCTGAAAGTTTCCGGGGCGGTTGCTCCTTCGGCGAGCAGAGATCTGCTTCTCTCCTGCGAACATCGTAAATGTATAGCTTACTTGGTTATTGTTTAATGCAATCCATATGCCATTGTTGAGTATTTTTAAGGTAAATTGGTATGTTTAAGTACATGCTCAAATGCATGGATATTATTTTCACAATCGCACGCATCATCACAGCAAAACGTGCTGCATCAGATGACATGCCTACTTCAATGTAGGTGCTATGTGTTTTATTTGCAAGTAGATTTCATTCAAATCAGCATGCAGGACACATGACTTAAGACCGATGATGTGAGGGAGTTATCGTTGTGATTCTAAAATGAGTTTGGCCAAGACCAAGTCATCAGGATAAGTGATTTTGATATTGTCAGAACGACCTTGCACCACTTGGACTGGCGCTGAAATATATTCAAGCGCACTGGCCTCATCCGTGATCAGCACTGCATCTGCCAAGGCTTGATCTAAGGCTTTTTTTAGGGTTGCGATGGTTGAGATCTGTGGGGTTTGGGCTTGCCACAACTGTTCACGACTGACTGTTTTTTCAATCAACGGCGTATTCAATACTTGTTTTAAGGTGTCACGCACAGGAATCGCCAGTATGGCACTGCTTTGATGTTGTATTGCTGTTTGCACCAGTGCGGTTAAACAATCCACTGTGACACAGGGGCGTGCTGCATCATGGACCAACACCCAGTCTTCAGGATCAGCAATGGGCAATAAATAATTCAGTGCATTTAAAACCGTATCTACGCGTTCTTTACCGCCCACACAAAAGTGTGCTCTAGCGCGTAAATCTAAATCAAGGCCTTGTGCAACATCATCATCCGCACTTAATGCCAAGACATAACCCGCCAAAGGCAAATCATTTAGACGATGAACACTATGCTCTAGCACGGTTAAACCGTGGATCATTTGATATTGTTTTAATTCTGTTGCTGAAAAACGACGGCCTGAACCCGCGGCAGGAATGATGGCCCAGAGTTTACGGTTGTTCAGGTGCAATGTCATCTTCATTGGTTCTTGTATCGACACCTTCGTCAGTACCAATATAGATCGGTTGATACTGAGTACTGATGGTACTCATTTGTACAAAAGTTTCGTGTGGCTTAATCAGACCCAAGTC
>JASLIY010000136.1 GCA_030152675.1 Acinetobacter sp. | reverse complement strand
TGACTGAACAGGTGGCTCAGCTTGGTGGGCAAATGGATCACTTGGCTTATGTGGATGGCAAGACGGGCGAAACCATGACCCAGTTTAGCTTACAGCCCTTGATCGATGCCGTGGGGCAACGGCCTTATCCTGTCTCGCGTGCGGCTTTGCAAAGCTTACTCATGGATGAGTTTGGTCGTGATGATATTTATTTGGGCAAGACACTGACAGCAATTGAAGCCATGCCGGATCAGATCTGGGTGGACTTTGCAGATGGCAGTCGCATCAGTACCGAACTTTTGATTGGGGCCGATGGCACCCATTCGATCACGCGCAAGCATGTGCTGGGGACAGAGGTGCAGCGTCGCTATGCGGGTTATGTAAATTGGAATGGCTTGGTGGCCTGTTCAGCACAACTGGCGCCAGTCGATCAGTGGACCACCTTTGTTGCTGACGGTAAACGAGTCTCGATGATGCCGGTGGCTGATCAGCAATTTTATTTCTTCTTTGATGTGCCGTTGGCTCAAGGACTCAAGCAAGAGCGTGCAGCATATAAGAGCTTATTGCAGCAGTATTTTGAGGGCTGGTGTCGCCCGGTACAACACTTGATTGAGAACATTGATCTCAACACCACCAATCGAGTTGAAATCCATGATATCGATCCCTTTGCTCAGTTTTATCGAGGTCGTGTGGTGTTGGTCGGGGATGCGGCACACAGCACCACGCCGGATATCGGTCAAGGTGGTTGTCAGGCGATGGAGGATGCGATTTATTTGGCTCGCTCATTACAGATTAATACTTTGGGCGTAGAGGATGCCTTGCAACGTTATCAAGACAAGCGCAATGAGCGCTGCAAAGAGATGATCTTCAGTGCGCGTAAGCGTTGTGATATTACCCATATGAAAGATCAGGCCTTGACGGAACAATGGTATGCCGAACTGCGTCAAGAACAAGGGCCGCATATTATGAAGGGGATTATCAGCCATATTGTGGGCAATCCTTTGGATTAATTGCGCTGTTTTGGGATGCACTGAAAAGTCAGAGATCTCATTTGGCTGCGGATTATGACTATAATGTCGGGTTCATGAGATATTAGTCATGGCATTCGACGCTGAGGGTATTGTGAAGTGACCTTAAAACAAATTAAAAGCTTTTTAATTTTATCCAGAACTTTAAATTATGCACATGCTGCGATTGAGTTACATATTAGTCAGTCGGCTTTGAGTTTAACCATTAAGGGACTTGAGGATGAGTTGGGCGGAAAATTATTTAAGCGCAATACCCGTAAGGTTGAACTGACCGAAGAGGGGCGTTCTTTGATTCCCTATGCTAGACGATTGATTGCGCATTGGGATGAAATGGAATATGACCTCAAGCAACGTTTTAAATTTAATCGTGGCAGTTTATCCTTGGCATCGATGCCTTATATCACCCATGCTTTATTACCGAAGGTGATCCAATCCTTTTTAGATCAGTATCCGAATATCCGCTTTTCGATCAATGATATTACCAATGAGAGTGTGATCGAATTGGTTAAAGATGGCATCTTTGAATTGGGAATTTGTTTTGAGCCTGATTTTAAAGAACAGCTGGAGTTTCAGCCCCTATTTGATGAGGATTTTATCGCCTTGGTCAGTCGCGATCATGCCTTGGCCGATGAAACTCAAATTTCTTGGCAACAACTGTGTGCCAATCGGTTTATCACGCTACAGAAACCCTCGATCGTGCGGCATTTAATCGATCAATATTGCCAGAAACACCAGATTCAACTCGACGTTCAAGTGGAATGCCACCAGATTACATCGATGTGTAATTTCGTTGCGGTCGGTGCTGGCGTGACCGTGATTCCAAGGCAGTTTGAACCCTTTATTGATCAAAGCCGCTGCGTGGCAATTGAACTCAGTGGTGAATCTCTATCCAAGCCGGTCGGTGTCATTTATAAAAAAGATTTGGAAATTTCTAAAATCTCGACTGCATTTATTCATAGCCTAGCGTCTATGAGTTTGGATCGGGAGCAGATTATTTAGACGATTGAACCCAAGCTTGAGCAATAATATCCAAGATTGGGAATCGTAAAACTCTCAAACTGATTAAATATATCGCAGGTGATTGCGTGGATTTTATTTGTTGATAAACATATTAACTTGTTATTTATTACTTAAATTAAATTGCTAAATTAAGCTTATTAAAATAGTGACTTAGATCACTCTAATTTCAGCCCATTATATTGATTGACACACCCATAAAGATAATTAAACTCTGCCGCGAATCTCGTCATATCGCGGCTATCGTCGTGGTATGTCGAGATAAAGAGCGATCTATTTATCGCGTTTAATTTAATCTTTGGAGTGATCATGCCTCAGCGTATATTATGGAGTAGCATTAGCTTAGTTGCGATGTTATTACCGCAAGAAACTTTTGCACACGGTGCAGTATCTTATCCGATTTCACGTCAGTACCAGTGTTATCAAGATGGCAATTTTTGGGGGAATGCCAGTGCCATCCCCAATGCGGGATGTCGAGCCAGTTTTCAAAGCTCGGGTGTATATCCCTTTGTGCAGTGGAATGAAGTATCTGCAAATCCGAACCCACGCACCAGTCAAGCCGCTGTAGAAAAAGCCGTACCGAATGGCCTAATCTGTGCCAGTGGGGATACCGATAAAAAGGGCTTAGATCAACCGCAAAATAAAGGCTGGAAAGCCACGCCAGTCAAGGCTGGTGCCAAGATCAAACATACTTGGGATCTGAGTGCTGCACATAATCCGTCTACACATCGTATTTATATCACCAAGAAAGAGGCAAATTATCAGCATCGTGAATTACGCTGGTCGGATATTGATTCAGACAAACCGCTTTATAACGGTGTGATGCCTGCAGCGGTCACGGCGGCAAATGGTAAACGAACTTATAGTACCGATATTATGATTCCACAGGATCGCACTGGTCATGCAATCATCTTGTCAGTATGGCAGCGTGAAGATCCCGCCAATGAAGCATTTATTAACTGTAGTGATATTCAGATTATCTCACCAACAGCGCAATCAAATAGCGTTAAACCCAAACCGAATAATGCTCAACCGCATAAAGTCCCTGCAGGGGCAACAGTTGTTGGTATTAGCCATGAAGCACGACATTAATGATATGAATCATGTCCGCGACTAAAAGAGGTATCTTGTTTATTTAAAGCATGAAGGCTTTATTGATTCACTTGTATTTTTATATATTATTTTAAAATAACCGAAGCAGCACTTTATAATAATTCCAACTTGCTGTTTAGTTTTCTCAATTTCTCAATTTCTCAATTTCTCAATTTCTCAATTTC
>JASLIY010000067.1 GCA_030152675.1 Acinetobacter sp. | reverse complement strand
CATGAACGCGTTTGCGCTTTAATTCAGATGGTTGGAAGGTACGTTTCATTTTGAAACTCCTAAGTGATCTTTTATCTAAAGGTTCGCGATTGTATTGCGCATCCTTTGAACTGTCAATCAATAAAGTCCTTTCTTTGCTGTATCTGCTTTAATTTTTGCAAACTGAATCGAATACCAAGTCTTGATTCAATCAGAAGAGGAAATAAAGTAAAATAATTGCTCACAATGTAAGTTATTCATTTATAATGCATAGATGAGTTATCAACACAGATATAAACAGTGTTATCCATAGTTTGACTAAGATTCTCACTTCAGACCCTCGAAGTTTAAATTTAAATTCATTTCTCGGTGTTATTCAGAGTTATCCCCAGATCTTTCGCTTCTTATAAATAAATTCAAATTTAAAATTTAAGATTATTATTATTAGGGCACGTTTTTTCTGTGGAAAGTCGACTTTTGATTTTTTAAAACAATGGTTTACTATGTGGATATCTATGTTTCTATTGTTTTGATGGATTGTGGATAAGTTTGTGCTATATTTTATCCACAGCTTATGCGGGGTGATATCCATATCTGCTTTAAATTCATTTTACTGGTGCGGAAGGTTGCTTTTTTGTTCAAAAACGACTGATTAAGTCATGACAGATGTGGATAACTTGGTTAGAATGGCGACCCCTCGTTGTGGGGGTATGGGCTTTTTAAATTTAAAATGGAAATGCAATGGGGTTTCACATGCTTTGGACAGAATGCTTAACTCGCTTGCGACAAGAGCTCTCTGATAATGTCTACGCAATGTGGATTCGTCCTTTGGTGGCTGAAGAAGTTGAAGATACGCTAAAACTTTATGCGCCTAATCCATATTGGACACGCTACATTCAAGAACATCATTTAGAGCTGATCTCTATTTTGGCGGAGCAACTCTCTGAAGGTCGTATTCGCAAAGTTGAAATTTTAGTGGATTCACGACCAGGTGCGATTTTGTCTGCTGCAGATTTGCCTGCGACGACGACGGCTGCTTTAGAAACGCCTGTGGCACCTGCGCCAACCAAAGTCAAAAAAGAAACTGAAACCAATGCCCAGAAAAATGCCAAAAAGCGTTTATTAAACCCTTTATTTACTTTTGCGTTATTTGTTGAAGGTCGTTCCAACCAAATGGCGGCAGAAACCTGTCGAAAAGTACTGACGCAATTGGGTGAGCCACAACATAATCCATTATTTTTATATGGTCCGACCGGTTTGGGTAAGACGCATTTAATGCAAGCCGTTGGCAATGCCTTATTACAAGCCAAACCGAATGCACGTGTCATGTATATGACCGCAGAAAGTTTTGTGCAGGATTTTGTGAGTTCTTTGCAAAAAGGGAAAGTTGAAGAGTTTAAGAAAAACTGTCGATCATTGGATTTGCTCTTGGTCGATGATATTCATCTCTTGGCCGGTAAAGAAGCCAGTTTGGTTGAATTTTTCTATACTTTTAATGCCTTATTAGATGAATCTAAACAGATTATTTTAACTTCGGATCGTTATCCAAAAGAACTTACCGAATTAGATCCGCGTTTAGTTTCTCGTTTTTCTTGGGGATTATCTGTTGGTGTTGAGCCACCTGATATTGAAACCCGTATCGAAATTTTGTTGAAAAAAGCAGAAAGTAACGACATTGATTTACCTCGTAACTGTGCCTTGTTTATTGCACAGCAAGTGGTGGCCAACGTGCGTGAACTGGAAGGTGCTTTAAATAAAGTTGTCGCAATTTCAAGATTTAAAGGTTCTGCAATCGATTTAGACGTGGTGCGTGAATCATTGAAAGACGTGTTGGCAATTCGTGCGCGCACCATCAGTACGGAAAATATCCAGCGTGTGGTGAGTGAATATTTCCGTGTACCATTGAAAGAATTGGTCGGTCCAAAACGCACCCGGATTTATGCGCGTCCGCGTCAAATGGCAATGGGCTTGGCACGTGAATTGACCGGTGATAGTTTCCCTGAAATTGGGATGGCTTTTGGCGGGCGAGATCACAGTACAGTGATGCATGCCTGTGAGAAAGTGCAAAGCCTGTGCGCAGAAGATCCTATTTTCAATGAAGATTATAAAAATCTCATGCGTCTATTACAGAGCTAATCTGCTTGGACTCACATTTGGGTCATTCAATTTGAAATATTTCATTTGTTGCAATGCGGTTTTAACTGCCGCATAGTACACTGCTCAACTTAAAATTATCCGTCTTTCGTACTGATTCAGTACTTGTTTAGTATTTAGCCCCAGAGGAATTGCACCGTGCGTTTGAAAATCGCTAAAGAGAGCCTACTCAATGTTTTAACCCTTGTGGTTGGAGCTGTTGAACGTCGTCATACCTTGAACATTCTTTCAAACGTTAAAATTCAAGCCAATGATCAAGCGCTTAGAATTACGGGTTCGGATTCTGAGGTTGAATTGGTGGCCAGCACAACCTTGACTGAAGGCGCATGTTTAAAGGCAGGGGAGACCACTGTTCCTGCACGTAAGTTGATGGATATTTGTAAGTCTTTGCCAAGCGCTGCTTTGATTGATCTACAAATCACAGATGATCAACGCTGTATTTTAAAAACCGGTAATAGTCGTTTTGTACTCGGTACGTTGCCTGCAGAAGACTATCCCTTACTCACCACTGAAAATAGCCAAGGCACTCAAATTCAGGTGACTGAGCGTGAATTAAAACGCTTATTTGAAAAAACCTCATTTGCGATGGCTGTGCAAGATGTGCGTTTTTATTTAACCGGTACACTTTTAGAAATTGATGAAAAACAGTTACGCGCAGTGACTACAGATGGTCACCGCTTGGCATTGTGTGAAACTTTGGCCAGTTCAACGGCGACACAATTGGTTCAAGCCATTGTTCCGCGTAAAGCAGTGGCGGAGTTGCAACGTTTATTAAGTATTGAAGATAACCAGCTCACTTTATCGATTGGTCGTGAATTGTTGAACGTGACCATTAATACCGTCAGTCGCGATAAAGAACAGGGTGATATTACAGTTCGATTTACCACCAAATTGATCGACGGGAAATTCCCAGATTATCGTCGCGTGATTCCGCGTGGTGGTGATAAAAATGTCTTGATTGCGCATGATGTCTTTAAACAGTCTTTGCAACGTGTGGCGATTCTAAGTAATGAAAAGTTACGCGGTATCTTCTTGAATTTTAACGAAGATTCATTGCAATTGCGTGCCAATAACCCAGAGCAAGATGAGGCGGTTGAAGACTTGGCGATTCAGTATCAAAACACGCCACTTGAAATGTCTTTTAATGCACAATATTTGCTCGATGTGCTCAATGTGCTCGATAGCGATGATGTCAGTATGACCATGTCAGAAGCCAATCAATCTGTATTGGTTCAAGATCCATCACAGCAAGACCAAACCTATGTGGTCATGCCGATGCGTGTCTAAGGGGTACTCATTCGAACATGTTTATTGCGCGTTTAAATATACAACGTGTAAGAAATTTAAAAGCGGTTGCACTCGATGGGTTGCAGCCGTTTAATATCTTTTATGGCCCAAATGGCTCAGGGAAAACCTCGGTACTTGAGGCCATTCATCTCTTGGCCACAGGCCGATCTTTTCGTACCCATATCCCCAAAAACTATATCCAACATCAGTGTGGCGATGCTGTGGTCTTTGCGCAGTCGCACAGTGAAAAGATTGGCATGCAGAAGCTCATCTCTGGAGAGCAGCTGATTAAAGTGAATGGGGATACCGTGGCGACCCAAGGCCAGTTGGCCAAAATCCTGCCCTTACAGTATTTAGACCCGCTCAGCACCGATATTATCGATCATGGTGCCAAGCCACGTCGTCAAATGCTGGATTGGCTGATGTTTCACGTGGAGCCAGATTTTTATAGCACTTGGCAGCATTATTCACGCGCGCTCAAGCAGCGTAACAGTCTGTTGAAGTCGCAACGTAATATCAGTCTTGCAAGTATGGAATCTTGGAACTTGGTGTTGAGTCAGTATGGTGAAATGCTACATTCTCAACGACTCGAAATCGTGGAGCAATGGAAGGAGTATTTACGCCAAGATCTTAGTGTGCTGTTGCCCAATATTGAAATTGAATTGGACTATCAAGCAGGGTTCCATGTGGAACATGGTCTGCTGAATGACTTGACTCAATTTCATCAAAAAGATCTCGATCGACGCTATACCGAATACGGTCCGCATCGTGCTGATTTGAGACTCAAAACTGTGAATGGAGATGCCAATGTTGTGCTGTCACGAGGGCAAAAAAAACTGCTGATTGTGGCGCTAAAACTCTCACAGATTGCAATGCTACATGCCTGTAATCGTGAAACTGTGGTATTATTGGATGATGTAACTGCAGAATTAGATTTAAGTGCACAACAACGATTGATTGAGCGATTAAGCCAACTTGGTAGCCAAGTTTTTATGACCACTTTAGATCAGGAAATCGTGAAAAGTCACTTTCAAGATTTGCCTATTCCTTATCAACTATTCAATGTGGATAACGGTCAAGTTAAGGTCGCAGTGATCTGATTTTTAGCTATTTAGCATAGACCATATTTTTCACTAGGGAGAAACCATGAGTTCAGAAGATCAAGTTGCTTCTCAAATAGAACAGAC
>JASLIY010000098.1 GCA_030152675.1 Acinetobacter sp. | reverse complement strand
CTGCTGACGTTAACGCTAAAACTTGGTTGGCTCAAAATGGTTTGATCTCGATCGAGCAATCTTAAGATCAAGTTCTTGGCTTTTTCAACATCATCTTCATAGCCGATCCCGACTTCAAAGGTACAACGGCGACGAGTATAGGCGGTATTGACGGTGATGGCGCTGGTATAGACCGTGGCATTGGGAATCACCACACGGCGACCATCGGGGGAGCGCAAGAAGGTGGCACGTACTTGGATATCTTCGACCGTTCCTTCCATGTTGTTGACGATAATGGTATCGCCAATCCGAAAAGGTTCACTGAGCAAAATCAAAATTCCGGACAGCATATTTTGGAATATATCTTTAAATGCAAAACCAATCGCCACCGAGCCAATCCCGAGTGCACTCATCAGTTGGCCGGGGGTGAATCCGGGGATGGCGATCACCATTGCAATCAGAAAACCAAAAAAGATGATGAAACTGCTGCCCACACGGTTCAGAACCAAGACTAAATTTTGCCGAGTATAAGAACGGTTGGATAAGGTTTTGCCGATAAAAAATTTAAAGATTTTGGAGAGCAACCAAAAAAACAGCACCACACTGATCGCAATAATAAAATACGGTACTCGCTCCCAAAATCCATCCATAATTTTATCAATGGTCAGGTAGGCATCATTGTATTTTGCGGTTTGCGCGATCACGGTTTGCGCGGTTTTTTCACTTGCCTGATGGAGGGCTTGGGTCGCATCTTGCGCCACTGCACTCAACTTTGTTGATTCGTCAGCCACGTTGCTATCCACTCAAATTGATGGGCTATTTTGCCTGATCTCTTCGGCGCATGCATAGAGGCCAGCGACATTTCGCTGCGTAATTCATACAAACGATTAAATAGCGTGATCGACCAAACAATCATCAATTAGGATGTAGAGTCTGGAGTTAGGAGCTAGAGTCGCAGGATGAGCGGGCTCATGATCAACATCGAAAGACTCATCACCAAGATACAGCCCTCAATTACTCGAGATGAGCTCGGATGGCCAAAACGATTGGCTCTGTTACAACCTTCAGCACAGAGCAGGTATAGCAGGAACATCAGGTTGATGATCGGAATGAACAGCAGCACACTGCGGTAGCCATTATGATTGAGATCATGTAAACGTTGAATGCTCAGGCAAAAACTAAAGTAAATACCACACAAAATTGGCACGATGCCGCGCAGGACGGGGAACTGTTCGAGCACAGTCCCGTGTTGTGTATTCACCAAGTGCAACAGTGCTTTGGGCTCAAGGTGGGTCAGGCTCAAGTGATTGAGTTTCAGTACAATCAAACCCACCAAGACATACAGCAAGATGTGATAAGCCAAAAAGCCCGTACGACTGAGCCGCCCTTGTGCACTGAGAAGGGTGAAAATATTGAAAGTGCTAAAAACAGAAAAGTTTGAAGAATTATGGGATTGCATGGCACCACATCCTTTAGGGCGTATTTTAGTAAGTTTATGTTTATTTCTAAAAAAATGAATGTGTTCGATTAAGCAATAATTATATGATCGAAACTGTTGTACAGTATTTCGGCGACACACTCGTTTTTACAACAAAATCTGAGCTTTGAATGTGTGATATCAGCTGAATTGTTGTACAGTTGAGGCTAGTCTAATACTGAAATCATGCAAGTCATAAAAGCAAAGCTATAAAACTTGAGCGACAAACTGACGTAATAAAATCGTAGTGATAAAACCAAAAAACCACGCATAACCACTCATGATGAGATGGAAACATCAAGGACGTTATCTATGAATGAAATCTATCCAGTTCCAGAAGAGTTTGAGAAAACTGCAAGGACCAATGAACAACAATATTTTGAACGTTATCAACAGTCAATTGAACATCCAAATGAGTTTTGGGCTGAGGCTGCAAATAAACTGGATTGGATGCGCCCATTTACCCAAGTGAAAAACTGTCACTATGATCCAAACAATTTTAAGATTGAATGGTTTGCCGATGGGCAACTCAATGTCAGTGCCAATTGTTTAGACCGTTTCCTGAAAGAACATCCGCATAAGCCGGCAATTATTTGGGAAGGGGATCATCCTTCACGGCACAAAGTGATCTCCTTTGAATCCTTGCATGATGAAGTCTGCCGTTTTGCCAATGTGCTGAAAAAGCGTGGTATTGGCAAGGGCGATCGCGTGGTGCTGTACATGCCGATGGTGCCTGAAACCGCTGTGGCGATGTTGGCTTGTACGCGAATCGGTGCGGTGCATTGTGTTGTGTTCGGTGGCTTCTCGCCGGATGCCTTGGCCAGTCGTATTCAAGACAGCCAAGCCAAGTTGATCATCACTGCCGACTCTGGCATGCGGGGGGGCAAGCCGATTCCGCTGAAAGCCAATGTCGATACTGCGCTGAACAGCCATACTGAAAATACAGTAGAGCATGTGATCGTGGTGCATCGTACGGGCAATCCGATCGAGTTAAAACCACATCGTGATCTGTGGTATCACATGGAAATCATGGGTGCCAGTGATATTTGTCCACCTGAACCGATGAATGCTGAAGATCCACTGTTTATCCTGTATACCTCGGGTTCGACGGGCAATCCCAAAGGGGTGTTACACACCACTGGGGGTTATCTGACTTATGCCAATCTCACCTTCCGTGAGATCTTCGATATCAAACAAGATGATGTGTTTTGGTGTACGGCCGATGTCGGTTGGATCACAGGACACTCCTACGTTCTCTATGGGCCGCTGTCGAATGGCACCACCACGGTGATGTTTGAAGGCATACCACAATATCCAACCTGGGCACGTACCGGGCATATCGTTGATAAACACAATGTTACCGTGCTGTATACCGCGCCGACTGCGATCCGCGCCATGATGCGTGAAGGGGATAAATTTGTCCGCGAAAGTAATCGCAGTAGCCTACGCTTACTGGGTTCGGTGGGTGAGCCGATCAACCCTGAAGCGTGGAACTGGTATTACAGCGTGGTGGGTGAAAGTCGTTGCCCAATCGTCGATACTTGGTGGCAAACTGAAACTGGCGGGATTTTAATTTCCCCCTTACCCGGCGCGACTGCGGTGAAACCGGGTTCCGCGACACGTCCATTTTTTGGGATTGAGCCCGCATTGGTCGATGCCGATGGGCATGAGGTCGAGGGTGTGGGGGAAGGAAATTTAATTATCAAAAGTGCATGGCCGGGTCAAATGCGTACGATCTGGGGAGATCCGGTACGTTTTATTGAAACTTACTTTTCGACTTATCCGGGCAGTTATTTCACCGGTGATGGTGCCCGTCGTGACAAAGATGGCTATTACTGGATCACGGGACGGGTCGATGATGTACTCAATGTCTCGGGGCATCGCCTCGGTACGGCGGAAATTGAAAGT
>JASLIY010000263.1 GCA_030152675.1 Acinetobacter sp. | reverse complement strand
ATAGGCAATAAAAAACCTGAGACTTAAGCTCAGGTTTTTTATTGAGATATATTCTATCTCGAATGTGGCGACCCTACGGGGATTCGAACCCCGGTTGCCGCCGTGAAAGGGCAGTGTCCTAGGCCTCTAGACGATAGGGTCTTATAAATTGAGGCAATACTTCTGAAACATTAAATCATTAATGGCGACCCTACGGGGATTCGAACCCCGGTTGCCGCCGTGAAAGGGCAGTGTCCTAGGCCTCTAGACGATAGGGTCGTTTCAGAGGTGGACGTATCTTAGGGCGAATCTGAAAAGGTGTCAAACGCTTTTCGTGAATTAAATCCAAAATATGTTTTGAATGGTTGAAAATAAAACAATATTGGGTTTTTAGGGCGTATGGTGTTGAAAAATCAAGCAGATTGATAGAGTTGCACAATACACTTCACCACCTCAGGATGCTGTAAATAGCCCATGATTTGATGCGGACTTTGCTCAAATGTTTCGATCGCGTGGTTAATAATCGCGGGGTGAAAATCAAATGGTGCTTTTTGCAGCGGATAGGCGGTTAAGAAATCTTCAGTTGAGTAGAAGTTGTGCCAAGGGCCATTGAGTGCAGTCGGATGGCTGATTGGATGCACGATGCTGTCATGGATCACTTGAAAGGCCAATGGGGAGCCGAGGCTGAGTAGGCCTCGGACTTGATATTGCGGATGTTGCTGTAAAAAATTATAGGCGATGACACTGCCGAGTGAGTGCGCCACGATGAGATGCTGCTGCCCTGGTGCAAAACAGGCTTGAATGCGTTTGTGTACCTGCTGCATAAATTCGGGATTGGACAGATACAGATAGGTCTCGATCAGAAACTCATGGATCAGCTCTGCATGTAATTTGGGGAAATGGCTCATCATCGCCACCACCTCGCGTAGCAGATGATCTTTGATCCGTTGTCCATAGATCGATAATCGGGTCGAGAGATCGGGTGTGCGGATGGGGTGAAAGATAGGTAGTACTGGGATCTGATCAGGATCAGAACCGAAGTCAATGGGTTGTGGCATGACATGCTTTGTAAGGCTAGTGTTGCTTGCTGAGCCTGTGCTGTCGTTAAGCGCTGCGATGGCGGTGGGCATAACAGCGGCTTGCGCTGTATTTTCTAGAGCAATCTGTAGTGTGTGATTTGCATGCGTTGCCCACGGCAGATGGAAAGGGAATTTCAAGGCCAGCGGAAAAGTGAAGTGCTGCTGCGCCAAAAGGTGATTGAGATCGAGATGATTGTGCAGATTGAGTTGTTGAATGAGATCGGCGTAAAAAGCCATGTCGATCTGAAAATTGTCGATACCGATATCAAACTGACTACAGGCCAGTCCTTGCTTGAATATATCGATCCAGTGTTGTTTGAGACTGAGGGCATTGTATTTCTGTTGATTCATCCCATGAATAAAGATAATTTTCATTGTTACTGAGCATCTATTTTTGGAATTATTACTGTCATTATAAGCATGAAATATAAAAAAAGAGCGGCTTAGGCCGCTCAATTTATAGGGGGGGAGATGTGCTGTGGTGCAGTGATCTCAAACCCGTGTCACGCTTATTTTCGGTAGAGGAAGAAGTGACTGACATAACATCCAGCAATAAACAATAAACAGCCGATGAAGCCCGGCAGCATTTCTGGATCTGCTGCCATACTAATCCCCGTGATCAGACAGAACACAAAGCCCAAGATCGGTACGATCGGAAACAGCGGTGCAACAAACTTAAGTTCGTTTTTGCTATGACCTTCTCTGTACCATTGACGACGGAAATTGAACTGCGACCAACAAATACTCATCCATACCACCACCATGGTAAAGGCGGCGACACCGAGCAGGTTTTTAAAGATGACTTCAGCGCCAAATTGCTCAGACAGCAAGCCCGGTAAACTACCAATCATGGTCACCAACAAGGCGATGATCGGCGTGCCTGATTTACTTAATTTTGAAAACACTTGTGGCAACTGTTTCTTGACGGACAGCGAGTACATCATCCGTGAAGCGGCATATAGGCCTGAGTTGGCAGCAGACAGCAAGGCGGTGATGATCACGAAGCGGATAATGTCTTCAGCATAAGGAATACCGATATAGGCAAATACGGTCACGAATGGACTGTTGCTGACCTCTTCGGTGTTCAAGCCTGTGGCTTGATAAGGCAACAAAGCACTGATGACGATAATGGTTCCGACAAAGAAGATCAGTAGGCGCCAGATCGCAGCATTGATGGCTTTGGGCACATTCTTGGCGGGGTCTTGAGTTTCACCTGCAGCCACACCGATTAACTCTGTGCCTGAGAAGGCAAAGTTGACGATCAGCATGGTGGCAAAGATAGGGAAGATACCTTGTGGGAACCAACCTTGTGCGGTGAGATTACTAAATAGCGGTGCGGTTTCATTGCCTTCAAAAGACAGCACACCAAAGATGGCGAGTAAGCCCAAGAGGATAAAGCTGATCACGGTCACGACTTTGACCAAGGACAGCCAGAACTCAGACTCTGCAAACATTCGAGTCGAACTAATATTCAGTCCGAGTACGATCAAGGCAAACACGATCGTCCACAGCCAGACGGAGATCTGGGGAAACCATTCCTGCATGAGCATCGCGGCGGCGGTAAATTCGGTACCTAATGTGGCGGTCCAAGTTAACCAGTACAGCCAAGTGATCATGTAGCCTGTGCCGGGACCGATAAACTGATGCGCATAGCTCCCAAAAGAACCCGAGACTGGCATATGCACGGCAAGCTCACCGAGGCAGAGCATGACCATATAGGCAATGAGGCCACCTAAGATATAGGCGAGAATCGCACCGATGGGACCTGTTTGAGCAATCACTTCGCCAGAGCCTAAAAATAGACCTGTACCAATAGCGCCGCCCAAAGACAACATCACCAAATGGCGGGTGGTCATGGCACGTTTTAAATGAGGTTGATGCCCAGAAGATGGAGCGTCAGGTTGTGAATCAAGAGAAGACATGATGGTTGGGCTATCTTGACGAATATGAAGCCGCTTATTGTAGTGAAATGCAGAGATTCTGCAAATATTGAATGTAGATGAAAGGTAATAGCAAACAAGATATGGCGACCCTACGGGGATTCGAACCCCGGTTGCCGCCGTGAAAGGGCAGTGTCCTAGGCCTCTAGACGATAGGGTCGTTTAGAAGTGCCGCCATAGTAGTGAGCTTTGACTTAAATGTCAAAGAAAAAAACAGGCAAATGCCGTTTTTTCAAACTGTTGTTTAAAATATGGGATTCATTTTTAAATTAATAATCCACATCGATCAAAAACTCACCCTGATTTTATGATCAGCGTGCTTGGGGTGGTTATTGTCTAAACAAACAGAAGACCGGATCTGAATTGAATGTATGTTCTGTGGACAGCGTCAAAATTTGAAAATCGCCGATGTTGTATTTTCGCTCGCTGGCTGCGATAAATTTACTCTAAAATGAAGTGGTTCATTTGAACAAATTTACCGCAGAAGTCGAACAGATTTCGACATATTCAGCGTAATCACTGCAAAACTTCAACATTCTAATTTTACAGTCAGGTGTTTAAATGTCCGTTTAATGATCATTCGGACGGTGGTAGAGCGCATAGTAGCTGATATAACAAGCAGCCATAAAGATCAGACAGCCAATAAATCCAGACAACATCTCTGGATCTGCCGCCATACTCAGTGCTGTGACGCCACAGCAGACAAAGCCAGCGATGGGTACAAAGGGATACCATGGGGTCTTAAATTTTAGGTCGCTGAGGGTGTAGCCTTGTCGCAGCCATTGACGGCGAAAGTTAAACTGACTCCAACAGATACTCATCCACACGATGACCATGGTAAATGCAGCCACGCCCAACAGGTTTTTAAAGATCACATCGGCTTCAAAATACTCAGACAAGAGCCCCGGTAGGCCTCCAATCATGGTGACGAGGATGGCAATCACGGGTGTACCAGATGCGCTGAGTTTGGAGAAAATGCGTGGCAATTGTTTTTGGATTGACAGCGCCCACATCATTCTCGATGCGGCATAGAGCCCTGAGTTTGCGGTCGAGAGCAATGCCGTGATGATCACAAAACGCATGATGTCTTCCGCATACGGAATCCCGATAAAGTTAAATACCGTCACAAAGGGACTATTACTGAGCCCTTCGCCATGACCACCACTCAGGCCAGCATCTTGATAAGGCAATAAGGCACTGATCACGATGATGGTGCCGACAAAGAAAATCATCAAACGCCACACCGCCGCATGAATGGCTTTGGGGACATTTTTTTCTGGGTTTTCGGTTTCACCGGCAGCGATGCCGATCATCTCGGTGCCATTAAAGGCAAAGTTGACGATCAGCATGGTGGCAAAGATTGGGAATAGCCCATTGGGGAGCCAACCATGTGCGGTGAGGTTGCTAAACAGCGGTGCAGAATCATGGCCTGCAAAGGGGATGAATCCAAAGATCGCCGCCAAGCCCAACAGAATAAACATGATCACGGTGGCGACTTTGATCATGGACAGCCAAAATTCAGACTCAGCAAAGATACGGGTCGAGCTCAGGTTGGAGATCAGCACTGCGCTGATAAAGATCAGCGTCCAGATCCAGACCGATACGCTTGGAAACCATTCCTGCATCAACAGGGCTGCGGCGGTAAACTCGGTGCCCAAGGTGGCAGACCAGCCCAACCAATACATCCATGACACCATATAGCCGGTGCCGGGGCCGATGTTTTTACTGGCAAAGGCGCCGAAAGAACCGGTGACCGGTTGATTGACCGCCAGTTCACCCAAACACAGCATCACCATATAGGCAATTAAGCCACCAATGATATAGGCGAATACCGCACCAATGGGGCCGGCTTGGGCAATCACTTGACCTGAACCTAAAAATAATCCAGTTCCGATAGCACCTCCCAATGACAGCATCACCAGATGACGTTTGGTCATGGAGCGTTTTAAGGTCATGGGGGGATGGATGGAACTGTGGGGAGGGGTATGTTCTGATTGAGATGACATAACGATGGGTCAAAAAATAAATCCTGCTCAGTGTAATAGAAAGTCTGAGTTTACACAAAGTTACACGATTAGATTTTAGTGGTAGTGCGAGGACTTTGACTTAAAACAAAAGCAGAAAACAGATCTGAGCATTGGCGGTGTTTGGCGGTAGATTATTTTTATTCTATTCGAGGGTCTGGTGCAGAAAAAACATTGAGATATCGATATGCGTAGAGCAGCACAGCAATGAGGCGAATTGGTTTGAGTTTTGAGGTTGAGGCGTATTTTGAATTTGGCGCGTATGGCCAGAGAGATGATTTGAAATGAATGACTTACGTTGTGATGTCGTATTGTCAACGAGAACAGAAAACAAGAAACTGCATTCATCAAATCAGAATATGGCGACCCTACGGGGATTCGAACCCCGGTTGCCGCCGTGAAAGGGCAGTGTCCTAGGCCTCTAGACGATAGGGTCGTTTCAGAGGTGGACGTATCTTAAGGATCTACCGCTACAGTGTCAAGTAGGTTGGGTGCGAGTTTGTTCAAAATATAGCAAAACAGTTCAGCGGTCTTCTGCGTGTCATATAACGCAGAGTGGGCTTGTTTGCCATCGAACTCGATCCCAGCTTGGATACAGGACTTGGCCAACACCGTTTGACCGAACATCACCGCACTTAAGGTGACGGTGTCAAACACGGAGAAACTATGAAATGGATTTTGGTTTTTAGATCCGGTCCGGGCGATCGCCGCACGCAAGAAACCCAAGTCAAAGTGAGCATTGTGTCCAACCAATACCGCATGGGTACATTGTTGTTGCTTACGCACTTCATTGACCGATTTGAAAATACGCTTTAATGCAGTTTTTTCATCTTCGGCCATCGCCATGCGTAGGGGGTTGGACGGATCAATCCCGATGAAGTCCAAGGAACGACGGTCTAAATTGGCACCCGGAAAAGGGTTGATATGCGCATGAAAGGCAGGACCCGGAACAAACTGACCTGCTGCATCATATAAGACAGGAATACATGCAATTTCTAACAGCGCATCCGTGTCAGCATTGAAACCCGCAGTTTCAACATCGACCACCACCGGTAAAAAACCTCGAAAACGTTGACCTATAAGTGGTTGAACTTCGGTTGTCACACTTTTCTCCATGCGATGGTTTGACCTGCATATAGCGGGATAATCTGCTCGCCTTCAAGATAGTCTAAACGCTCAGGGATCACTTGTGGCTCTTTCACCAAGGTAATGCTGTTGCTATTGCGGGGGAGACCATAGAAGTCTGCACCAAAGTGGCTGGCAAAACCTTCAAGACGCTCGATTTTACCCACTTGATCAAAGGCTTGTGCATAGAGCTCAATGGCCGTTGGCGCGCTATAGCAACCGGCACAGCCACAGGCATTTTCTTTGGCATTTTGCGAATGCGGTGCGCTATCGGTGCCCAAGAAGAATTTCGGATTGCCACTGGTGGCAACCTCAAGCAAAGTTTGCTGATGGCTTTGGCGTTTTAAAATAGGTAAGCAATAAAAATGCGGTTTCACCCCACCGACCAATAAATCATTGCGGTTAAACAACAGATGTTGTGGCGTGATGGTTGCAGCGACATTGCGATCGTGTTCAAGCACAAAGTGCGCAGCTTCACTGGTGGTGATGTGTTCGAGCACCAATTTTAGTTTTGGAAACTGGCGCAGCAAGGGTGCTAAAACTTCATCGAGATAGCGTTTTTCACGATCAAAGATGTCGATGTGATTGTGGGTGACTTCACCATGAAGTAATAACGGCACTTGATGTTCTTCAAGTTGCTCGATCACCGCATAGACTTTGCGAATATCACTGACACCATTGTCCGAGTTGGTGGTTGCACCAGCAGGATAAAGTTTGATGGCATCTACATGTTCAGAGTTTTTGATTTTTAGCACTTCATCCGGGGAGGTCTGGTCGGTAAAGTACAGTACCATTCTCGGATCAAATTCAATGTTCTCTGGAACATGAGCCAAGATTCGTTGTCTATAGGCCAAAGCCTCTTCGACTGTTTTAACAGGTGGAACCAAGTTCGGCATACAGATTGCGCGTGCAAACTGTTTGGCCAAATCAGGAACTGTACGTTGAAGAGCAAGACCGTCACGTAAATGTGCATGCCAATCATCTGGCTGAAGCAGTGTAATAGTGTCCAAGGCGATTCAAACTAAAAATAAAATAGATAATAAGCG
>JASLIY010000203.1 GCA_030152675.1 Acinetobacter sp. | reverse complement strand
TGCATCGGGCTCAGTTTGGCAAAGATCTGATATTTCTCGACGGCCGTCTGCAGTTCCGTATCGCTCATTCGGTCAATTTGCTCACCAAGAACGATATGCTCATGGGCTAAACCAATTTCGGTACAAACTTTTTGAGTGACGAACTCATTGTCACCGGTTAAGACTTTGACCGTGACACCGTGTTGATTCAGTGCCTGAATCGCAGCACTGGCACTGTCTTTGGGTGGATCAAGAAAGGCCAAGAAGCCGCATAACGTGAGATGAGTTTCGTCCGCGACAGCAAACTCAGTTTGATCATCGGTCACGTCTCGATAAGCCAAGGCAATCACTCGTAAACCATCTCGATTATATTGCTGGCTATTTTCTTGGATGCTGTGGATCAGCTCAGCGGTTAATGGCACCACCTTGTGATTGATCTCAACCGATTGGCAGACCTTGAGCATTTCTTCCACGGCGCCTTTGGTGATCATGCGCACTTTTTTGCTTGGAGTTCTCACCACCACCGACATGCGCCGCCGTTCAAAGTCGAATGGAATTTCATCGAGCTTGTGATAGCGCAACTTTTCCATTTTGACGTTTTGGTCGGCATGTTGCAGTACCGCAACATCAAGCAGATTTTTGAGGCCAGTCTGATGGTAGCTATTGATATAGGCCAGTAACAACACATGCTCAGAATGGTTCCCCATGACATCGACATGCTTGGATAAAAAGATTTTATCCTGGGTCAAGGTGCCGGTTTTATCGGTACACAACACATCCATGGCACCAAAGTTTTGGATCGCATCGAGACGTTTGACGATGACTTTTTTCTTGGACAAGAACACCGCGCCTTTGGCCAAGGTTGAGGTCACGATCATCGGCAACATTTCTGGGGTCAGCCCGACGGCAACCGACAATGCAAATAACACCGCCTCGCCCCAATCCCCCTTGGTAAAGCCATTGATAAATAATACGATCGGTGCCATCACCAACATAAATCGAATCAGCAACCAACTGACTTGGTTGACACCCAATTGGAATGAAGTTGTGACACGTTCATTGCTGCTAACACTTTTGGCCAGCGCACCAAAATAAGTTTGATCTCCAGTGGTCAGGACAATCGCCGTGGCGGTGCCTGACACAATATTGGTGCCCATAAACACGATGTTGTCCAAGGCCATGGCATTGTCTTCATCCGCACGATGATGCTGTGCGAATTTCTCCACCGGCATCGATTCACCAGTCATCGCGGCTTGAGAAACAAACAAGTCTTTGGCAGAGATAATGCGGCAATCCGCAGGCACCATATCGCCTGCAGAAAGTCGAATCAGATCGCCTGGCACCAAATATTTGGTTGGGATTTCAAAGATATGGCCTTGGTGGTGTTTCAATTCAACCGCATAGCGTTCCGCGATTTCAGTCAGCTGTTTATAGCTCAGATCGCGACGATAAACGCTGGCACGGTTACTCACCATCGACTTCAAGGCATCGGCCGCCTTGTTGGATTTGGACTCTTGCCAAAAGCGTAGCAAAGTCGACAGCAGCACCATCACCACAATGATGGCGGTGCCTTCGTAGTCATGGGTCAAGGCCGCCACGATGGCCAAAATCGTCAATAAAATATTGAACGGATTTTTATAGCAATACCACAGGTGTTGCCACCACTGTAACGGCTTCTCACTGTGTAACTCATTGAGGCCGTACTGTTCACGGCGCTCACTGGCTTCTTGCTCGATCAGGCCTTGGCGATGACTGGCCAACTTTTTATACAGCTGATCTGGTGTCAGCTGCGCCGACTGTTTCAGTTGTTGCGACAATTGCTTGCCGACATGTTGTGCATAACTAGAGTGATGCAATTCTTTTAAAGAAGCAGTTTTTAAAAAATATTGACTGAGGTGATATTTTTTTAAAAACCGCGCAAATAATTGTTGCCAGAGGTTAGGAATCATGCCGATTCTCCTTCTTTAGACAATACTGACCTGAGCTTTGTCGTGAAACAAAACTGAATCATCGTGATTAAAAAGTTTTTCGCTTTGATGAAATGTCAGATTTAGAATCTAACGAAAAGGCGTCACCCAACTCAGGCCAACACCAAACCAAGATTGGTCATCCGACTGTAAAGGATGGCCATAGGCGGCGTAGAGGGAAAGATTGTCTGGCACAACATGATAATGATACACCGCTTGCGTGCGTGCACGACTCGGCTCTAACTTAAAAAACTCAAGGCTGATTTGATGTTTATCATGCAAATCATAGGTTGAGGCAACGCCCCAGGTCATTTCATTGTGATGGTCTTCACGGGTCATGCCCACGTTGAGATCAAACTGAAACTTATCAATCGCCGTGATCGTTACCGGCAGATTAAACTCCCAGTTTTCGGCTTCATTGTTTTGACGCGGTTGCCACTGCACACTCCCCGCCACAGCGACCGGTAAGTTCTCAGAAACAAACAATTCTTTTTTGACTTGGATGGCATAACTGCTGTCGCCGTCCTCCCAAGCCAAAGGCAGACCGAGCTCAAAATTCAATACATTACAGGCAGGGCCGAGATTGACTTCGCTACTTTGATCATCGTAATGACGCTGATCAAGTTCAATTTGACAATGACCTCGTTCAACGATCCCCGCATCGTCTGTATTCATTAAAGGTAAGGCATAGACTTTTTGTCCAGCCAGCATGGTAAGTACCAGCATCATATAAAATGAAGCTGTAATATAAATATAGTTCATCCGTCATTCCTCATTGCTGAGGCGGAAATACGACCAA
>JASLIY010000085.1 GCA_030152675.1 Acinetobacter sp. | reverse complement strand
GCAATCCCAACTGGAATGGCACTGAGTACAGCGAATAATAAAGCCACACCGATACGACCGAGGCTAGCAAAGATATGTGTCCACAAGTCAGTGCCCATATAGCCCGCATTCACCAGATCTACCAAACGTTGCAGTACAGCCACAGGTGAAGGTAAAAATAAGGGATCAATCCAATGCCATGCCGTGACCAACCACCATAAACCGAACACAAGCAATAAGGTCACGGCACTGATCAGGCTGACATTCGTTTCACGTGGAACTTTAAGGTCGCGACGTTGACTCAGCGGCTGCGTCTCGCTGGCTGCGTGAGTTGAATTGGTGAGGTTCGGGCGATTCATCTGATTAGACCTGCTCAAGTTGTGCTTGACTGTTTTGAATAAAGACCCGACTCAGCACATATTCACGCATTTCAATAAAATCTGGATCGGATTTGATACTGCGCGCCGCTTCGCCTGCGGCAAAACGTGCAGCAAAGTCCAATGCAATACGTTCCACAATCCGTCCTGGGTTGGGTGCCAAGATCAGTAAGTCGGTGGCGAGAAAGACCGCCTCTTCAATATCATGCGTGATCAGAAAAACCGGCTTGGCCGTGCGATGCCAAACGTCCAACAGCAAACACTGCATCTGCTCACGAATAAAAGCATCTAAGGCCGCAAAAGGCTCATCCATCAACAGCAGCTTTGGATCCGAAGCCAAGGCACGAGCCAGACCGACGCGCTGACGTTGTCCGCCAGATAACTCCCATATTGCACGTTGCTCAAAACCACTGAGATTGACCAACTCCAGTAAGTCATGCGCGCGTTGCAGGCGTGTGGCTTTGTCCACCCCCGCCAACGCCAAGCCAAAGGCAATATTGTTTTCCACGTTCTGCCAAGGCAGCAACACATCATCCTGAAACACCACACCACGATCACGGCTTGGTGCCACAATCGGCTCACCATCCAAGCGAATAGTGCCGGACTGCGGTTGATTGAACCCCGCGATCAGGTTTAATAACGTGGTTTTACCACTCCCCGATGCCCCCAACGCCACCATGAGTTGCTGGGGACCGAGTTCAAACGAGATCTCCGACAGAACCGGTTGCTGTGCACCGGGATATTGAGCCGTGACCTGTTCTACACTGAGAATTGCCATGTCATTTAATCCTGTTTCTGCTGCGCTGTGGGTTGGATAAAGCGAGTGGTGACAAATGCTGCATAATTCGGTGAAACTTTTTTGACCAAGCCCAATTGTTTGAGAAATTCCACCGACTTGACCATGTCTTGCGTGGTGCGACCACCCAAATAGTTCACGCTGCGTTGCTCTGCGCGAACTGGATAAACCGCACCGGCCAACAAGGTCGGCACATCCTTGACCTCAACCCCAGTGATTTTGGCGATTTTGGCGGCGGCAGGACTGCTGGCTGTCCATTGTTCGGGATGGCTGTTGTAGTGCTGATAATAATTGAGAGTGACATCGGCGAACTTGCGTAATACTTCTGGACGTTGCTGGGCAAAATCGCGTCGCGCGACCCAGACCTCAAAGGTCGGTGCCCCCCACTGCCCGACTTGTCCCGCATCGGTCAACACCTTGCCCGTTCTTTGAATCTTGGCCAGCGCCGGTGACCAAACAAAGGCTGCATCAATATCACCGCGCTGCCATGCTGCATTAATTTCTGCCGGTTTAAGATTTAGGAGTCGAACCTGTTGGGTTGAAATATTCCAATGTTTTAAGGCACTGAGTAGGCTGTAATGCGCAGTCGATGAAAATGGCACTGCGATTTTTTTTCCGATCAGATCTTGGGGTTTATTGATGCCACTGGCATTGCGCACCACCAAGGCTTCCGCCGATTTTAAGTCTGTGGCCATCAGAAAGACTTCGATGGGGAGATTATTGGCCACCGCTGCACCGAGCGGACTTGAACCAATCAAGGCAATATCGACCGACCCCGAGGCCAATGCCGTCAACACTTCGGCACCACTATTAAACTGACGCCAATTCATTTTCTCGCCGATGGCCTGATCATATACCCCATCGGCCTGTGCCACTTTGGCGGGTTCAACATTGCTTTGATAGCCGACGACGATGGCTTTGGCAGTCGCCCAACTTTGACTATCTAGCAAAACGAATGCAGCAGCACTGAAGAATAAGGTTCTAATTTTCATGAAAATGCGACATCTAAATGAGGATAATAAATCGAGGTTCTAGGCTTGACGGAATGGGTGCTAGCAACGTGATCACTTGACTCAAACAGACGGTGTCAGGGCATCCGCGCATGGCGTTAAGTGGGTTATCTTATTTTTTCTACTTGATTTTTAAAAATATGTTTTTAGTGAATAGTTATACTATTAATTCATAAAATTTAATTCTGATAAGTTTATCTTTAAAGTGCATTTTTGGCTCATCATAAATTTGAAGTGTATGCTTGGTTCTCACTTGCAATTTTATCGATCTGAGCTACATTAGCCTTTCATCTTATATTTTCATCGCCTTATTTATACCCAAATCTCAGCTGATTCGGGTGATAGTCATCATCAAATCTGGTCTGCTCGGTCTTTAAAAGACTGTTTTAAAAAGAGTACTTTGAAAATATACAGCGTTTGAACTGTCTCACCAGTTTGCAACTTTCAACTAGAACGGTGCCAAGCAACACTGCTGCACTGTAAATAGAGTTATGCCTCAACATTTAATTTCACGTAGTGCGATCCTGCTTGCAGGCCTCGCAATTTTGTCCTTTGGTGTGGTGCTGTCAATTCGTTCCAACTTGGGCACGTCACCGGTGTCTTCTGTGCCTTATGCCTATAGTTATATCCTGCCATTAAGTGTCGGGATGATGACCATCCTGTTTCATCTGGTGATGATCTTTCTACAGTTTTTGGTGCTGCGATCCGAGTTTCATTGGAGTCGCTGGCTACAACTGTTGGTTGGCATGTGTATGGGCGTTTTTATTGACCTGATGCTGCTGTGGACCAACAGTTGGCACCTCGAGCATTACCTCCTACAACTGCTGTTTTGTTTGCTGAGTTGTATCTTTACCGCGATTGGAATTTGCTTGATTTTAAAAGCCAATTTGGTCAACTTGGCCATCGAAGGTTTTTATCAAGCGGTCAGCTTACGTTTTCATGTCAGCTTTAGCCGTTGTAAAACCGTGGGAGATATCTGCATCGTACTGGTGGCGACACTCAGTGCCTTGATCTTTACCCAACAGGTGATTGGGGTACGTGAGGGCACGGTGATTACAGCATTGTTGGTTGGAACCATCATCAAATGGATCATGCCGTATTTCTCAGCCCTTGATCGCTTTCACGCCAGCTAAAACCCGCTACCACAGATGCAATCTGTATTTGAAATATTTTAGCCTGCATAAAAAAACCACAGCACGCAAATCGCGTCCTGTGGTTTTTTATGGCCTTGGCCCGAGTCTCGATCTTGAGCTTAGTCGCTAAAGATCACACGTGCGATGGCTTTTTTACCTGCTTGAATAATACAGGTTTTGTTTTCGCTGACCGAGAAGTTGGCATCCACCACATTCCAATCAACTTTGACTGCACCACGTGCAACCGCATCTTTGGCTTGTGCTGCGTTCTTGGTCAGACCCGCGGTACGCAAGATCGATGCGATAAAGATTTCACCGCCAAACTCGGCACGTGAAATAGTCACTTCTGGTGTATCTTCAGGTACTTCACCTTCGGTGATCACGTTGCCCGCACCTTTATGTGCATTGGCAGCCGCTTCTGCACCATGGAAACGTTCAACCAATTCCAAGGCCAAGATTTTTTTGATCTCTTGCGGATTACGGCCTGCTTCGATTTCTTTGAGCAAGACATCGATCTCATCCATGCGCTTAAAGCTCAATAGCTCAAAGTAACGTGGAATCAAGCTATCCGGCATCGAAAGGACTTTTTGATACATCGCGCCTGGTGCATCAAATACACCGATATAGTTACCTAAAGATTTAGACATTTTATTGACGCCGTCTAGACCTTCAAGAATAGGCACGGTAATGCAGACTTGAGATTCTTGACCATAACGGCTTTGCAGTGTGCGCCCCATCAACAAGTTAAAGGTCTGATCGGTACCGCCCATTTCGACGTCTGCTTCAAGCGCAATCGAATCATAGCCTTGAACCAATGGATACAAGAACTCATGGATCGCGATCGGTTGTTGGCTCTTATAACGCTTGGTAAAGTCATCACGCTCTAGCATGCGTGACACAGTTTGCTGACTGGCCAATTGAATCAGGTCAGCCGCAGAACGTTCGTTAAACCATTCAGAGTTAAAACGGACTTTGGTTTTATTCGGATCAAGAATTTTAAAGACTTGTTCTTGATAAGTTTTAGCGTTCGCTTCCACTTGTTCACGTGACAAAGGTGGACGCGTCGCACTTTTACCCGATGGATCACCGATCATCGCGGTATAGTCACCGATCAAGAAGGTCACTTCATGACCTAAGTCTTGAAAAGTCTTTAATTTATTAATTAATACAGTGTGACCAAAGTGCAAATCAGGTGCAGTTGGGTCAAAACCTGCTTTAATTTTTAAAGGTCGGTTTTCTTTGAGTTTCTTAAGTAGATCCTCTTCAGAAATAATTTCATGAGTGCCCCGTTGGATGAGGGCGAGTTGTTCTTCA
>JASLIY010000079.1 GCA_030152675.1 Acinetobacter sp. | reverse complement strand
CATACAGCAAACCCTGCCCCGGACGATGTGGGGTTGGACTAAACATCTGCAGACTCACTGAAGAGGCCAAAGGATAGGCATGATCATTGAGATTACTGGAAAACTGATCAATCACGGCGCCCACTAAGGCTCCTAAAAGTCCACCATCACCTCCACCATCGCCACTCGACTGCGACAGGCGTTTCGAGCCAGACCAAAGTAGTTCCCCAGTTTTCAGATCAACCAGTTTGGCTTCTGCTGCAACGGTGGTCACACTCTGCACGATTTGATATTTAGCACCATAATCCTTCACGCGGATATACAGTCCCGCATCAGCGCCAAATATCTCTTGCAGCTTTTGTGGCGCAATCGACTGTGCATCATTGCCATTGCTAACCCCGTTTTCTTTAAACATATGATCAACCAATGCCATCGGGAAAACATAATATCCCGCTTCGGCGACCGGCATACTGACGGTGGACCAATAGCTATAACTGGCTTTAACATCGGGTGAATCATTGACCGGCGGCAACACCAAGATCGACTTCGGCATATGCTGACGATAGGCCGAGATATCTTTGCCCTGCTGAGGAGTACTGACACACCCCACCAACACCGTACTCAACAGGCCTAAGCCGAAAAGCATTTTCATGTGTTTTATCATTTGCGTTGACCTGCCTGCGTCGTCATCTTCTGTAGAAGTCGATTCATCAATACACTCGACTCTGGATAAACCTGACGTTCCAACTCGAAATATTCAGCCGCGCGTGCAAACTGATTTTCATGCAGATACATCAGCCCCAGATGGGCATACAAGCCCGGCGGCACGGCCAAGTTTTTGCCTTTGGCTTTTTCAATTTCAGCTTCAAGCTTTAAAATCTGCGCGCCGGGTGTGGCTTTCTGCGGCTGGCTATACATCAAATAATTCTGCTGAGGATAAGAGCCCCATTGATATAGGGGTTCAGGTGTGGTCACACAGCCGACCAATAAGGTTGCTAAACCCAATGCAAGCATTACATTTTTCATGTGCAAGCGATCCAGAATTATTGTGCCGTCCAACGCTGAGTTTGCAGATCAGTCACCAATTTATTGACTGCTTCACGCACTGCAAGATCCAAGACCTTGCCATTTAAGGTTGAATCATAAGAGGCCGTTGAACCAAAACCTAAGACTTCGCGCGCACTCAATGCATATTCGCCCGCACCTTGTACAGAGTGAACGATTTCAGTGCTACGTACATCGACGATATTTAAATTGACTTTGGCATAGGCGATTTGTTCTTTGCCACGACCCAAGATACCGAACAGTTGTTGATCGCCAACTTCCTTACGACCAAATTCAGAAACATCACCGGTAATCACATAACGTGCGCCCTTGATGTTTTGGCTGCTTTTATTAAAGCCTGCTTCTTGTTGTAATTCAGACATGTTGTCGCGATTCAACACAGAGAAATAACCTGTTTGCTGTAAATGCGTTTCTAAAATAGTTTTTGCTTGGCCGCCTAAACGATCAACATTGTCAGAAAAAATCCCACGCATATAGCTTGAGCGGTTATCAAACTTTCCAATTGATACAGGCAGTTTCACACCTTGGTAGGGTGCGGCAGTCGCTGCGGTCACTTGTGGAGTTTGAATCGAACGTGAGCTTTCAGTGGTTGAACATGCGGTTAAAACCGTCGCGCTGACGAGACATGCAAGCGTATAAAAAGTTTTCATATGGACCTAGGATATTTTATAAAAGTGAAATGACACAAAGCCAAAGTGTGATTATATCGGCATTTTAATACTTAAAAACTATTCATCAAGCGAGTTAAATCAAATTATTAGTTTTATTGAATAAATACCCTGAGGCCGATCACAACTATCTAGCCTCCAAGGCATCGATCATGATTCGATAGGGCGATGTGGCATACAAATTGCTAATTTCAAATAAAAACAAGCATACTCAATGACAGGAAATTTGATGAAAATAAAGAACCATCCAAAAAATTTAGCCAGCATCCTCACCCTCGTCTGCTGTTTAAGTTATAGCAGTCACTTGAGTGCTGAAGACTTTAAAATGCTCAAGCCATTGGCAGCACAACCGACACGCTTAAGTGAGGGCAGACTTAAAGATCAATACTATGTCCCATCTACACTCGAGACCATCCAATGGGGCTATTTACCCAATCGCACTGCCAAGCACTTATTGACGGTGCCCTCAGGCAGTACAGTGATCTTCGACACGGTCTCGCATGAAGGCCTACTTGAAGACCAAGGGCGCGATGCGAAAAAATATTTCACCTCCAAAGGTGTTGCCCCCGAGCAAATCTTGCCGGAAGCAATCTTAATTACCCAATCTGACCTCAAACATGACTTTGCCAAAGATGGTCCTCACATCGTCACTGGCCCGATTGCGATTCAAGATGCCATGCCCGGCGATGTGCTTAAAGTCGAAATTTTGAATATTGAACCACGCGTACCCTATGGCGTGATCTCGAGTCGGCATGGTGCCGGCGCCTTGGTCGGGGAATTTCCCAAAACCAAGCCCAGTGCCCATCCAACGTCTGAACAGCCTGAATCTTTTGGCAATGTTTCAGTCTTTACCCCGATCGTGAAAAATGCACAGGGCAA
>JASLIY010000077.1 GCA_030152675.1 Acinetobacter sp. | reverse complement strand
CTCTTGATCTTGTTGAGCTTGTTATGTCTTTCGAAAACGACTTTGACATCACAATCCCTGACGAAGATTCAAACGAAATTACCACTGTTCAATCTGCGATTGACTATGTATCTAAAAAGCTAGCTTAATCGCTCGCCTTTTAGCCTTGCATAGAATTAAAGCCACCACCTTGGTGGCTTTTTTTATGCCTGTTTTTTGTGCGCAGCTTGCAGTTGCAAAGAGCCGTCTAGCAGGGTGCGTAAACCTGCGAAATTGAGTAAAAATCAAAATTTTACAAGTAGTTACCTTTATGTGACGAATAATTACCTTGAGGATGCATTATTTACTGCGATTTACGTTATAAAAATAGAGTGAAAACTTTCGAATAATTTTTTCAGTACATCCTCAGCAAATGGAGTAACACCATGGGACTTTTTGATTTTGTAAAAGGTATTGGCAAGAAAAATACCGCACCTGCAGAAGTGCAAACACCACAAACACCAGCTGAACCTACTGCACAAGAGATGGCCAATCAATTGTTAGGACGTGTAAAGAGCTTGGGTCTACCGATCGAAGGGCTTTCTGTTAGTTATAACAACGTCACTGATTTGGCAACGCTGAAAGGCCAAGTCCAATCTCAAGCGGACAAAGAAAAGATTATTCTCGCGATTGGTAACGTTGATCATGTTGCACAAGTAGATGATCAAATGACGGTGGCAACGCCAGAACCAGAGAGCCAATTCTATACCGTCCAATCTGGTGATAACTTATCTAAGATTTCAAAACAGTTTTATGGCGATCCAAATCAGTACAACAAGATCTTTGAAGCCAATCGTCCGCTACTGAAAAATGCTGATGATATCTTCCCAGGTCAAGTACTACGCATTCCAGCATAAATTTTAATCTTACAGCAACAATCACAGGCGCTTAATGCGCCTGTTTTTTTGGGCGGAGAGTAAGGTGAGCCTAAGGTGTTGCGGATTCACAATCAGACTGAAAAAAGATCAGTATTCAATGAAGTGAATTAAACCTATAATTCAATTGCTAAAATTAAGAAAAATATAGGTGCTTCTGATATGAAAGGGCAAATTTTGGATTTTTCAGTCCAAACCAATACTGGGGTGATTAGCGGAGATGATCAAAACCGTTATACCTTTTCTGGCGCAGACTGGTGTGAACAAAGCCCACCGCGACGCGGACAGAAAGTAGATTTTGAGGCTGATGATCAACGCGTTGCGCATAGTATTTATCTATTGTTTAACGCCACAGCTTTTCCTCAGCAAATTGGGCAAAAGAATCGAGTGATTGCTGCGGTACTGGCATTTTGCTTGGGCGGATTTGGTGCGCATAAATTCTATTTAGGCCAAATTGGCTGGGGAATTGTGTATTTAATCTTCTTCTGGACTTTTATTCCCGCGATTGTAGCTTTTGTCGAGTTCGTTATTTATCTGTGCACTTCTGATGAGGATTTTGCACGTAAATACGGTTAATCCCAAAAGGGCTTGTGTGATCTGACCCCCGAAAGTTGGGCGGTTTGATGATGCAGTTTTTAAGGCCAATCTCATCCTAAGTAAGGACGAGATTGGCTTTTTAGACCAGATTTTTAGACCAGGTCTTGAGACCAAAACTTGAGATTATTTGGCAGGATTACCCCATTGGTTGGCTTCTTGCTTGGTTTCTGTGGCCAGCCAAACCAATAATAAAATTGCACCAACAATTGGAATCAAGGCAATCCAATACCACCAACCTGAACGTCCAGTGTCATGTAAACGTCTCACCGTAACTGCGATCGATGGAAGGAATAATGCGAGTACACCGATCGCATAAAAGAGGTAATTTGTACCAATTAGATTATCTAAGATTTGTAAGACGACCAAGATAATAAATTGACTTAAAATGAAGAACCAATATTCTTTGCGGCGAGCACGGCCTGTAAAATTGGTATAGTTTTTTAAGCCTTTGACGAACCAATCAATCATATTAAATTGTTCTTCGGCTTTATTTTGATCCGAGATTTTATCTAATTGATCTGATAAGTTTTGTACTGTGCTATTTAAGTTGTGAGCACCAACAGCGTTATAAACTTGAACCGCATGACCTTCTGGGTTGATATCAAAGTCAACCTGTTGACCACGTACGGGGGCGCTTTGTCCACGCCACTCTGCCCCTTCAAAATTATATCTATTTTCATCGTCACCGGTAATAATGCCAGTATTAGTTTGAACAGAAAAATCTAAAATAGTACCTTTCATTTTATCCCCATTTATATCAATATCATCAACTATGTTATGGATGTGACAATTTTTTGTGCGCCTATCATAGCAGAATAATTGATCATTATTCTGCTGCTTTATTTATGAACTGCCGATTAATGCGGTTTTAAGCATTTTAATGAGATTTAACTTGCATAATATAGGCGGACTTGAGATTGAATATATGGTTTTTGATGTACGGTTATTAAAATAAATAGTGTTAGTTTAAGTACATAGTTTTTTTGATTATAAAGAATTAATTATTAATATGTTAAAATGTGCCGCTGATTTAAAATAGACTGAGGCGCATTTGAGAATAGGACTGTGTCTTGCCTGTAGTGCAATGCTACTGCAACTTGCTGTGTGGATGCAGCCGATATTGCCCGAGAATATTCGTATCGCCTTGGTCTGTCAGTCTATTGCTACACTATTCATTGGCACTGTATCGGTATCAGCGACACAGGCGCACGCTTCTGAGCAGCATGCTGTGCTGCAGGTGAAGGATCATCGCCAAGCTGAGCATTCAGCACGCGATCTTTCCTCAGCTCACATCGTAGATCAACAGCAAACAGATCTGGTTTCACATCAACATGCTGCCGCAGACGACTGTCTGTATTGCACTGTATACGCACATTTATTTTCAGGCTTAGCCCTCGGCATCACACAGGTCATGCGTGCGCTCAGGGTACGACTGCTCGGGTTTAAGCAGCGCTTTCAAGCGGTCTACTTTGCCTTACAGCGTTTGTATCTTTCGCCGCAGGGCCGTGCACCACCATCTTTAGCGACTGTCTTTGTATAAAGACTCACAGTTAAACGTTGATCATCCCCCAGATCGGGAGATGAGTGCTTAAGGCTTATTCTGGAAAGTCAGATGTCTGTTTTATTGAAAAAAAATACCCTCAGTCGCAGTATCCAATACCTCATGCTGCTTGGCAGCCCTTATACCATGCTCGCGGGATCTGCGGCAGCGCTTGAACCTATGACTGAGGTAAGATCATTGCCCACCATCACCTTGACGGCGACTGAGCCGCCCAAGCTGAATCTAAGCCAGCACAGTGATGTTGCCACCAAACTTAATTTGGCACTCAAAGATACCCCGCAATCGGTCAGTGTTATCACAGCTCAACAGATACAGGATCAACAGATCAGTAGTTTTGCGGATGCTGTAGAGCAGGTGCCTGGGATTTATATGCGCCGCTATGGATCGGCAGGTGCAATGGGCGTCGGCGGCGAATACAGTAGTTTTTACGCACGTGGCGCTGAGATCAAAAATATCAGTCTGGACGGTGTCGCAGCCACCGCAGCCGTGATGGGGCAGACTGGGCTGAATTTGGCACGCTTAGATCCCGCCATTTATGAGCAGATCACCGTGGTCAAAGGTGCAACTGGACTGAGTACCGGTGCAGGCTATCCGAGTGCCAGTATTGATCTCAAACGCAAACGTGCCGATGCCATGCTGCCCAAAGGCAGTTATCAACTCAGTGCCAATCAGTTCGAGACACGCTGGGGCGGCTTACGCCATAGTCTCGATGTACAGGCGCCGCTGAATCAAGATAAAACCCTCAGAGCACGTACCGTTTTGTCCTTTCAGGATCAAAATTCATTTATGCGTTGGGGCGAGAGCCAAAGCGGCGTGTTGTACAGCAGCGTGGCGATTGACCCACGGCCTGAGACGCAGATCAATCTCGGTGCCATGCTACAACGCAATCGTAGCAATGGTTTGAGTGTGCATAGCAGTACCTTATATGCCAACGGACAGCCTGCACCGATGCAAGCGCGCGACAATGCCGCACCGCGTTGGACCTATCAGCAGAGCGATACCCAAAATGCCTTTATTGATCTCAGCCATCAGTTGGACAGTGGTTGGTTACTTAAGCTGAATTATAACTATCTGCAACAGGATTCGGATGGGATTTGGGCAGGGATCGCCAATCGCGCGGAGACTGCAGACTATATTCATCATCGTGGCAAAGTGGCGGCAGGGAGCAAACAGTTATCCGCGAGATCACATGGCGTGGATGGCTATGCCAGTCGAGACTATGCCGTGTGGGGGCAGCAGCATGAGCTGATCTTGGGGGCTAACTTTCAAACCTTCAATAGTGATAATCGCTATAGCCACACCATTGGCCGTGAATGGGTCGATCTGAATAATTGGAATGGTGAGATCGCCAAACCCGCGGATCTGATGAGCAGTAGGCGCAGTGAAACCCAAACTGATACGCGCCAGTATGCACTGCTGGCCGCCACGCGCCTCAATCTAGGGTCACAACTGCATAGCATCCTTGGGCTGCGTGCCTCAGGCTATTCCTTGAGTGCAACCCGAAATGGCAAGGCTTATCAACATTATGCTGACCATAACATCATCACGCCCTATGCTGGTTTAGTGTTTGATCTCAGTCCGTATGTCTCCGCCTATGCCAGTTATAGCAGTATCTTTTTACCGCAAAGTGCCAAGGATCAGCATGAGCAATTACTTGATCCGATCGAGGGCACAAGCTACGAACTGGGACTTAAGGCCAGTCTTTATGATGATGTACTCCAGCTGAGTGCAGCTTATTTTCAGTCCCGCTTAGACAACAGTGCGCAATTGGTTGGTGTCTTGGAAAATGGTGAAAACTACTACCGCGCTGTCAAGGGTGCACAAACTCACGGCTTTGAATTTGAGGCAATGGGACAACTTACGCCAGCCCTACGGGTACAAGGGGGATATAGCTATGCCACGACTCGAGATCAAGGGGTGCGGATTCAGCTCGAACAGCCGCAACAGCTCTTGAAACTGCATGCGCTCTATCAATTGCCTGGTGCATGGCAGCAGTGGCAACTCGGTGGCGGTCTACGTTGGCAAAGCCAGATCAACGACGGCAATGTTCGCGGTGCTGAATATTTGGCGCATCAACAGCGTGCCTTTAGCGTTGCCGATGTGATGCTGAAATATCAACTGCATCCAGACATGTTATTGGGTCTGGATATTAAAAATGTCAGCAATCAAAAATACCGTTTAAATGTATTGCAGGCGACCTATGCCGATCCTCGACAGTATCTGTTTTCAGTTCAGTATCGCTTCTAAGCCAAGCGGAGGTATTACGAGATGTTGACATGTTTTTGATCCTTAATCATGAGGAGCAGTGATGAGCAATAAAAACTTGGCTTTGCAACGCCTGCGTGATCCACGACCGAAGAAATCACAACGTCATATTCTGTTCCATTATCGGGTGTTGGTGGCATTGCGCTTTGTGGTGGCGATTTTTGGCGGCTATTTATTGGCAGCGGTCACGGCAAAGTGCCTCAGTCTGTCGCCAATCTTGCCCGAAGCCAGCATGGTCTTGGCCGCAACAATGCTGGCCTTTGTGTTGCACGTGCTGGTGGTGATCTGGGTGTTCTTGGTGCATTCATTGCTGAATGTGTGTTTGGGGATTTTTATGAGCACATTGGTGGTTTATGTGGTCTATATCGTATTGTCGGGTGGGTAAGTTATGCCAATCGCGAACCACCAACAGAGTCCCCGCCAGTCCATGGCGGGGTTACATCGCTGGGTCAGCGTGGTATTCGGCGCGCTGCTGTATGTGATCTTTTTCACCGGATCACTCAGTTTCTATCAACAAGAAATTAGCCTGTGGATGCAACCTGAATTGCATCGTTCGGTCGATCGAGCCGCATCAACACAACAGCTTGAACATGCGTTGCAGGTGTTACAACAACGTGCGCCGCGTGCCGAACGCTGGGAAGTTCAATGGCCCAACGAGCGGCAGAGCACACTCAATCTGAGCTATGTCGCGCGCGGCGAGCAACGCCATCGTCATCAAGCCCCAGATCTGATTTATCTCGATGCCACGACTGGGCAGCAACTCTATCCGAGAGCGACCCAAGGTGGGCATTTCTTGTCGAATTTCCATTTTCAGCTTTATGCTCTGCCGCATGTGCTGGCACGTTGGATCGTGGGCTTGGCCACATTGTTGATGCTGGTGGCGCTGATCAGTGGCATCATCGCCCACAAAAAGATCTTTCAAGATTTCTTCACTTTTAGACCCAACAAAGGTCAGCGTTCATGGTTGGATGCGCATAATGCCAGTGCGGTATTTGCCTTACCGTTTTATGTGATGATTTGCTTGAGCGGCCTATTGTTATTGATTTACACCTTGATGCCGTGGGCGATAAAAGATCATTATCCCGATGGGCGTGCGGCATTTTTTCAGGCACTGAATGCGGAGCAGCGTGGTCAACAGCCGACGCTGTCTTTGCCTGCGCAGCAACATCATGGTGCGCGACATGAGGCGCAAGCACGCGCATTGCCACAGTTCACCAGCTTGCCCATGGCGGATTTGAAATCGATATTGCTGCTGGCTCAAGCCCAATCACCGACGCAAGCGATCAGCGCAATGACCCTAGTTCATCCCAATCATATCGGTGCACAAGTGGAGTTTCGTGCGGCGTATTCTGAAGATTTGATCAAGATTGATGCGATTCCCAGCCAGCATTTTGATGCCATCACTGCGGCGCTTCGACCGACATCGGCCTCGAATCCCTCGGGCATCATCGCAAGCTACAATCTCTTGACTGCGCTGCACTTGGGGCATGTGTTAACGCCACTGCTACGGATGTTGTTATTTGGCGCAGGCTTACTTGGCTGTGGCATGATCGCCAGTGGCTTGCTGTTATGGGGCGTTAAACGCCGTAATCAGCTTGCTCTACAGCAGCGTGTGCCAAGCAGTATTCGTGTGGTTGAAGTCCTCAATATCAGTGTGATCATGGGCTTGGCCATTGCTTGTGCGGGGTATTTCTATGCCAATCGTTTGCTGCCTGTACAGCTCGAAGCGCGTGCTGATGCCGAAATCGGGGTGTTTTTTAGTGCGTGGTTATTGATGCTGATCCATGCTGCAATACGACCACATCGGCAGGCTTGGTTAGAACAACTGTTGCTTGCGCTGATGCTCTATGCCTTGTTGCCGATCTTGAATTTTCTCACTGGTGGACTGGCGTTTTGGCACAGTGCTTGGCAGGGGCAGTGGATGTTATTCGGTGTGGATATGATGTTCTGGAGTTTTGCTGCGCTATTTGCCTATGGCTATCACAAACTTAAACGGCACCCGGGCAAAGCCGCCGCAGCGTATAGCACTGCAACGGTCGAGGCCTAGAGGGGCGTGATTTGAGGGGAGAGTTTAGCGTGTAATGTGCGTTTTATGGCTCTCTCGTGGCGTGGTGGTGTTGGATATTCAGCATCATCTCGATACATAGACGCCAGCCAGATCAGAAAAAGCATGAACCATGCGTTCTCAAATCCTGTTGAATTGCTAGAAAATTCACTTTTATTTAGGCTATAGTGTTTTGATAATCAAAATGAGACATTGATTTGATATGGTTTTTTAACCGAATTTAAAATCAGTTGCAGTCTAGATTTAACCGGTTCTCACTGCAGGGAAATAGCAGTGAAATGCCGAAGGGCTGAATCATGACAAGACTAATGATCGGGTAAGCGCTGTCTCAAATTTATGCCATGGATAAGGAGATTCACCACATCATGAGCGCATATTATCAACTTCTTGATCGCAGCAGCGATGCACAAGGCGTCGTGACCGCACGTTATCAATCCACGATTCATGCACAAGGCGCATGGAATCCGCATGAGCAACACATGGCACCGGCCAGTGGTATTTTGGCTGCTGAACTTGAGCAGTTTTCACCGCGTGATGGCATGCGTATTGGACGCATCAGCTATGATATTTTTGGTCTGATTCAATTTGGTGAGTTTAGTATCGAAACCTGTGTGGTGCGTGCTGGGAAAACCATTGAACTGATCGAATCCAAGATGCAAGCCAATGGCAAAACCTGTGTGGTGGCGCGGGCATGGCGTATGTGCACATCAGATAGCAGCAGCATCGCGGCACTTGAAGATCAAGCGGTGCAACATCCTGATCAATGTGCGCCGTGGGATGGGATGAAGCGTTGGCCGGGCGGCTTTATTGCTTCGATCCAGGCACGTGCCAATGCGGCGCATCGCGCAGGTAAAGGCCTGGTGTGGCTGAACAATGATCTCGATATGATCGAAGGCCAGTCGACCAGTGACTTTGTACACTTGATGGGGATGATCGATACCGCGAACGGAATCGTGCCACGTCAGGACGGTGAATTTGAGTGGGGTTTTCCCAATCTCGACTTGCAAGTACATATGCATCGTGCCCCACAAGGGCGTTGGTTGGGGCTTGAAACCGTGCAGCAATATGGCGCTGATGGCATTGGCCTGACCAGCACCGTGCTACATGATGTACACGGTCCCTTTGGACGTGCCGAGCAGATCCTGACCTTGCGTAAAGTGGGGTAGGGACGCGCGTGAGTTCAGTTTCACCTGACTAGCGATAAACCACACTCATCGTGACTTGTCCGTTGACTGGACCAGCAACGGTGGGTTGGTCATCGGTTTTGTAATATCTGACATAGAAGTCTTTGCTGATGCTGGGCATGGCGGCATATTCAAAACGACCATAATTAAAATACTCTCCGAATTGAATCGGTTGCTGCGTATTGGCGGCATAGATTTTTAAAGCAATATTACTCGCCGTGTTTGAGTTGCTTAGGATCACTTGATGATTATTCAGATCATTACTGTCCAACATCAATCCCAGTAAGTCTTGATTGACCGCCTGACTGGGGCAAAGCGCTGTAATTTTAAATGGCGTCTGTCCAGCCTCATCGCCAAGATGTTGAAAGGCACTGCTCAACATGGTCGGCAAGGTCACATGCGTACCGCTGACATCACAGGTGGCAAGGATTGGTGGTGCGTAACTCAAGCTGATATAGGCCTTTTGTTGATCTTGAAAGGACTGTGTTTCGGTTTCCAAGGTCAGATACAACATGCCCAAACTCATATTATTCACCTCGATCGGTATGCTGGGGATCTGATCAAAGAAAATCTGCATGGAATGCACGATGATGCCTTGGGTCGAGGATTCCCGAGGCACGCGATCATAGAACACCACGTTTGGGCTGATCTCTAAAATTGGCTTACCCGCTTTGGTGTCTTGGATTTGAAACGTGATATAGCCGTGTTGGTTGGCAAATGGATTTTCCGTATTGACGATTTTATAAAAGGTGCGCCCGGCAATATTTTTGCTGCGATTTAGGTCGATATTATTGCCATCTGCTGGACGAAATACAGAGCTCTTGGCTGTGGTCTTCAGGTTCGGTACGTGTTCATTGCAGTTAATCAGTGCATAAGATCGAATATACGTCGGCGGTGACTTGAGTGGCCAGTACATGCCATTGGCGGCATTGGCATTGATCTCTGAACTCATGGTGCTGCTGTTGAAGGATAAATCTCCTTTATTGCTGCCGCATTCTGCATGGACTGATTGGGCCATACTTAAGATCAACGGCAATGCCATGAGCCACGACGCGGTTTTTATTTTCATTTTTGACACTCCACATCAATCACTTGGAATACGCTAGCATTGGGTTTGGCGGACAGTTCAGGCGGCAGGATGTGGCAGATTGCATCTTCTGCTTGACCCCATTTCACCCAAATCAGGGGGCTCTGCGACGGATTTTCCGTGCTGTGTTTGGACTGTGCAGGGGATTGCAGCAGTTGAGGATCTTCAATAAATAACTGATTCGACTGCCCAAACATGCCCAGTATGCGGCCTGAGGCATCTTGAGCACGCGTGCCGATCGGAATTTTTTGATCCTGAGGCAGACGCACGTTCAACAAAATATTGGAAGTGGTTTGGGTCTGAAACTCGACCAATGTGGCGCTGTAACGACGAGGAATCACTTGGCTTTGATTGGACTTCAGTTGCAGATCTACAGGCAGATTTTTGCTGTCCAAGCCGATCGAGTTGATGTCATAGGCGCTGAGATTGGGATAGATGGCATTGCCAAAACGGTCAATTTTCCCACCCCAAGCATTCACCACATCCGCACCTTTGGCGTTTTCTGCATGAATAATGGTGAAGGTTTCCGATTGTTCGTTGCTCGCCGTGATGCCGTAGCGGTGCGCCACCAAGGCACCACTGGCACTCAATCCATATTGTTGATCTTCTTTGTTTAGACTGGAAGTCAAGCCGAGTTGGATCTGCGGCAGGCGTAGATTGAGGTGGCTGGATAGGGTTGAGTTTGAAGCTGCATCGCCCCAACTGTTGAGATTGGAAACACCATAACTCAGTTGATTGTGATCGCCGGCCAGACCAGAGAATCCAATATTGCTGGTGCTTTGCCGTTGTTCGCCGTGACTGTGCTGAATGTTGCTGTTGAGCTGCGCGCGACGTCGTCCCACATCCAGCGGCAGACTAAGACTCAAGTAAATCCGTTGTTGTTTACGGTTGTCCTGTTGCAGTGCATGCGATTGATTAAAGCCCAATGAATAGCTGACCCGATTCCAACGATTGGAATAACCGACATCATATTGGTTGAGGTTGTCCTGTGCATGCCAATATTTATTTTGTGAACCGCGTAGATAAAGTGATCCATAGCGCTGCGCAAATAAAGTTTGATAGAGAGAAATATTCAACTGCTGTTTGAGCTGATAGGTACGATAGAGATTGTCCGACTCCGCTTGATTTAAATCTTGGTCATTGCGCAAGGAGAGGGTATTGCCCAAGCTCATAAAAGATTGGCTTTGATATTGACCGCTGATATTTAAAGTCGAACCTAAACCTGCAATATGATATTGATAGCCGAGATTATATTTCTGACCCTTTTGACGATGATTATTCAAGCTGGCCTGGGCATGTTGCAGATCCAGATTCAATCCGCCGAAGATGGTATTGATCCCGAGACCGAGTAAATAACTTTGATAGGGTTGGCTTAAATTTGTGCCTGCATAAGCACTGAGATAATTGTTGAGGCCATATTCGACACTGGCTTGGCCAATCACATCATTTAGGGTTTTATTATTCAACTTATATTGACCCGCGGCGACACTATAATTCAGTTGATTGACGCGAACCAAATTGAGGTTGCCCTGCATCGGCACAATAAACTGATGTTGTTCACCCCCATTTTCGGTAACTTGCACTTGAAGGTCACCGTTGTTGGCAATCGCGGTTAAATCATTAATTTCGAATGTGCCTGCTGGCACGGTACGTTCATAGATTTTGCGACCATTTTGAAAAATCGATACCAATGCATTGGTATTGGCCATGCCTTGAATCAGTGGGGCATAACTGCGTTGTGACATTGGCCGCATATTAATATCGGATGACAATTGCAGCCCGCGAATATAGGCTGAATCGACATGATCGCCACTGCTATTAAAATCACCAAGCATGAGGCGTGATTGCAACGGCAGAATATCGGTGGAGATGGCATTTAAATAGGCGTGATAGCGTCCTAAATTGGAATCTTGTTCTGATTGAAACTGACCGGCATGACGAAAATTAAACCCAGCATAATTCATCCCCCCAGCAAGGCTTAAATAATGCGTTTGCGTACGCTGCTGATCTTGCTCGGATGCGTTAAAGTCATTTTTATAAAAATTATAGTCATAATTTAAATACGCCGAACTCACGCCTGAATCAAACAATGCGGGTGAGATATAACCTGCTGGGCGATTTTGAGTAATATTGAGCGGTAATGAAATATCCAGCGATAATGTTGAGCGATCATAATCATAATAGGCATCGGGACTGAGCTCATGAATAGTGTGGCATTTTTCTGTGCTCAACCCAGCCAAGACCGATTCACGTAAATCCATGCGCTTAAGTAATTCTGCATCGATACACAGCACAGCGCCAGCGCTGGCATCCAAATGATCAAACACCACGCTTAACTGTCCCACTTGGTTTTGATTGACGCGGGTATTCAGTGAATAGGTGCCTGCGGGCATGGCCTGACTTGAACTAAAATGACTGAGATCAATATCCTTGTTACTACGTCCAAATAAACCTCTGGCATCAAAGCCATACAGTTTTGCTGTGTGTTGTTGAGCCAGCAATACCGGTGCGGATGGGTTGGCATCTGGCGTCGCAGCAAATGCGGATGGAGCACACAAGGCACAGATCAGCTTGAGTTTAAAGTGCTGCTTCATTATCGATCACTTTCAACTGCTGTGGTGAATGCTTCGAGGCCACCAAAGTCATTAATCAGGTTGTATTTGGCTTGTAGGGGCGTGATTTTTTTTGAGAGTTGAATCCGCTGCGATGAGTAGGGCGACAGCATGAGCGTGTGCTTATAAGGGACTTGATCCTGGGCTGTACTCAGATGTAGATCCCAAAAACTGATGTAATAAGGCGAAGGATTATTGATCGTCACCTGCTGATCGGCCTTTGAATATTTAAAGTGCAGTGCTTTAAAAGCCGTGGCTTGTGACATTTTAAATTGCTGCGGTCGATAAAATAGTTTGATCCGGCTACGAATCGCGACCTGTAATTTATTTTCATCCGCTGCGGAGGCAGACTTAACTTCATAAGAGGGAAT
>JASLIY010000038.1 GCA_030152675.1 Acinetobacter sp. | reverse complement strand
GTCGTGAAATCCTGCTCAACCGTAGTCGTATCCTGACAGGTGAACGTGTTCAAGGTGCATCGACCTCATTTGATCCAAAAACTGGCGCGCCACAAGTGGCAGTCAACTTGGACAGTGCTGGCGGTAAGTTGATGGCAGATGCCACACGTAATGCCTTGAATAAGTTGATGGCTGTATTGTTCATCGAGAGCAAACAGAAAATCAGCACCGTTGCAGATCCGGTGACGGGTGAACTGACTGAAGTCCGTACCCCATATACCGAATCTGTGGTGATTAGTGCTGCACGAATCAACGATGTATTGGGCTCGAGCTTTGTGATCACTGGCCTGTCTATGCAAGAAGCCAATGAGTTGGCCTTGATGCTACGTGCCGGTGCACTGGCTGCGCCGATGTACTTCGTTGAAGAACGTGTGGTGGGTCCAAGTCTGGGTCAGGAAAATATCGACAAAGGGATACTCTCCACCCAAGTCGGCTTTATCTTGGTGGCGATCTGGATGGTGGTGTTCTTCCGTCTCTTTGGTTTAATCGCAGACATGGCCTTGGTACTGAACTTGGCAATGATCCTCACCGTGATGTCATGGTTAGGTGCCTCACTGACCCTACCGGGGATTGCGGGGATCGTGATCACCATCGGCATGGCAGTCGATGCCAACGTACTGATCTGTGAGCGAATACGCGAGGAGATCAAATGGGGGGCTTCGCCGAAACAGGCCATTGTGGCCGGTTATGATCGTGCTTATAACACCATTTTCGACTCCAACTTGACGACTTTATTGGTGGCTGCGATTCTGTTCTTGATCGGTACAGGTCCGATTAAAGGCTTTGCCGTGACCTTGATGATTGGTATTGTCTGCTCAATGTTTACGGCGATTACCGTGACGCGTGCTGTGGTTCATATCATTTACAGCAGAAAGCGTAACTTGAAAAAGTTGAGCATATAGGAGATCACCATGACTGATATGACTCAACCTGAAAAACAACCCGAGCAGCCACTCGACAAGCCATCTGAGCAATTTTCTGGCAAAAAATACGGACGCCCAGAAGACGAGCGCGTCATCAACTTCATGAAGATTGCGCCACCGGCAGCGATCCTCTCGATCTTGATTACCATCGCCAGTATTTTCTTTTTGGCGACCAATAAGCTCAATCTGGGTCTAGACTTTACCGGTGGTGTTTCTGCTGAACTGAACTACACCCACCCTGCACAGCAAGGTGATGTGGTTCGTGCGCTCAGCGCCGCTGGCTTTAAAGATGCCGTGGTACAAACCCTGGGAACTCAAAAAGACCTGATCGTGCGTATGCCGGTGCAAGAAGATCTTGAAGTTGAAGATCTGACCAAGTCACTGACCCAAGCGGTACAACTCCCGAACAACCCTGCCAAAGTCGATAAAGTCGATGCGGTCGGTGGTCAAGTCGGTAACGAGCTGTATCTGCGTTCTGCGGGTGCAGTCGCTTTGGCACTGATCTTGATGCTGGTCTATGTCACCATTCGCTTTGAGTTCAAACTCGCGATGGGTGCGGTTCTGTCGTTATTCCACGACATCATTGTGACCCTCGGGATCTTTGCCATGATGCAATGGCCATTTGACCTGACTGTATTGGCAGCGATCTTGGCGATTATCGGTTTCTCTTTGAACGATAACATCGTGGTCTCGGATCGTATCCGTGAGAACTTCCGTAAAATTCGCGGTGCTTCTCCGGTCGAAGTGATCAATATTGCACTGACCGAAACCTTACGCCGTACCGTACATACCTCCATGACTTTGCTCTTGGTGGTGCTCGCGATGATGTTCCTCGGCGGTGATGGTCTGAAATGGTTCTCTGTGGCGATGTTGGTCGGGGTCTTTGTCGGCACCTATTCATCGATCTATATCGGTACGGCCTTCGCCCTTTGGCGTGGTCTCAACCGTCAAGACTTTATCGTACAAGTCAAACCAGAGTTTGAAGAAAACGAAATTCCTTAAGCCCTGTCTTGATCGATCAACTTGATCAGATGTAAAAATGCCAGTCTAGATGACTGGCTTTTTTTATATTGGGGGCAACGCTGCCTGTTGCGCGCAAAGCTCCGCATCAACGTGAACAAAAGCAGTATATAAGTGTTGAATCATATGCCCCATCTCTTGTTCTGTGAGCGCTGCAAAACCAAAACGGATATAGAAGCCTGCGCAGCAGTGCGCCTGTACAGATGAAGCAAAATGATGCTCTGAATGAATGTGCAGTTGTTGCAGCGTCTGTGCAAACGCTGGGCGATAAGGCAGATTAAACTTGACCCAGAGTGCCATCCCTCCTGCTGGCGGCGAGATGTCAACTAAGTCCTGAAAATACTGCTGAAAGGTCAATAAGGCAAAGTCACGGCGCTGCTGATAAATTTTGCGCATCTTTCGAATATGCCGTTTGATTTCACCCTGTTGCATCAACTCCGCAATGGCAAACTCAGTGATCGCATTGCCCTGCTTATCAATCAATAAAATATCCTGCTTCATGGCATGGATAATGTCGAGATCAGCCACCACATAACCAACCCTTAGACTTGGCGCAAATACTTTTGAAAGTGAACCAATGTGGATCACCTTATCTGAGGCTGGCAAACTGATGAGTGGTGGAATGGGACGATTGTCATAGTGGAACTCGTGATCATAGTCATCTTCGATAATATAAAAATCAAAAGTATTCGACAGCTCTAAGAGTTTTAAGCGACGATCCATCGACATCGAAACAGTGGTTGGATACTGATGATGCGGTGTGGTATATACCGCAGCAACGGCATGGGTTTCAAGCAGCTCAGTCAAATGTGTTGTGTCTAAACCATGTTGATCGAGTCGCACCCGAACCACTTGATAGTGATTGGATAAAAATGTTTCAACCGCGGGTGAGTAAGACCAGTGCTCAACGATGATGACATCTCGTTGCTTATGTTTTTTCGCAAGCACTCGAGCAGCAAGAAAAATCCCCATCTGACTACCACGAACCACACAGATCTGTTGAATGCTGGTCTGGATAAATCGCTCCATAGACAACATATTCAGCAGCGCTTGGCGCAACTCCAAACTCCCCTGCGGATCGCCATAGCCCATGACTTGCTGGCGTGTCACTTGAATTAAGGCATGACGATATGCACGAGAAAACAAAGCGTAGGGAATCAAACGCGTATCTGGAATGCCATCATTTTTAACCCGCTCCTGCTCCTGATCAGCATAAGGCGCTGGTGCTTCAGTCGCACGTTGAGGCGTGACTGCTGATTTTGCATTCAGGTCAGGCAAATGTTCAGAGACGAAGGTGCCCTGTCTTGGCTTTGACAACAGCCAGCCCTGCGCCTCCAAATCCTCATAAACGGACTGTACGGTTTTGCGATTGATGCCCAGTTCTTCCGCCAATGTACGTGACCCCTGCAAACGTGCTCCCGGCCCCAAGCGTCCAGACAAAATATCTTGAATAATCTGATTGGCCAATTTTAGAAAAATCGTCTTTTCTTGACGCTCTGCGAGATGGAGTCTCATCTTCCACGGTTGCTGCATAATCTACTGGACCATATCAATTTTATAAACTGGATGTTTTAAGCCATCCACAGAATTCCTATTCTGTTGCATGTCACCACAATAAATCAACCGAATAGGAAGTCTTATGCAAACTGCATTACTAGACAAGCAGCAATTGATGCAAAATGCTCAGCAAAGCATGCAACAGCTTTTTCAAGAGGACAACTATAGCGCCCAGCAAAAACTTGCCTTAACTTGCCGTATTTTATTTGATCATGGTCATGATGCTGGCCTTGCTGGACAAATCACCAGTCGTACTGAACAAGGCAATACCTTTATTACTCAACGCTTTGGTTTAGGTTTTGATGAGATTACAGCCACAAACTTATTAGAAGTCGACCAAGACCTCAATCCGTTGAATGGTGAAGGAATGGCGAACCCAGCCAATCGTTTTCACACTTGGATCTATAAAGCACATCCCGAAGTCAATTGTATTATTCACACTCATCCCACCCATGTCGCAGCACTTTCTATGCTACGTGTACCTTTGCTGATTTCACACATGGATACCTGCGCCCTATATGAGGATTGTGCTTTTGTTGCAGACTGGCCAGGTGTACCTGTCGGCAATGAGGAAGGGATTTTCATTTCAGCGGCCTTGGGTGAAAAACGAGCCGTTTTATTGTCTCACCATGGTCAGTTGGTGACCGGAAAAACCATTGAAGAAGCCTGCAATTTGGCTATTTTGATTGAACGTGCCGCACGTTTACAACTTCTGGCAATGGCCGCTGGACAAATACAACAAATCCCACATGAACTGGCTAAGGAAGCACATGACTGGGTGTCTACAGACAAACGTAACAAAGTTAATTTTGCCTATTACGCACGTAAAGCTTTGAAAAACCATCCAGATTGTATAGAGGAATAAGATCATGAAGCTAGAAGGTATTATTGCTTATCCAATTACTCCCTTTAGTGGTCAGCAGCAAGACATTGACTTTGATGCATTGAGCATAAGTTTGAATGCTTTATTGGAACATCAATGCGATGCGATTGCACCATTGGGCAGTGCTGGTGAAAGTGCTTATCTGTCTTGGCAGGAATGGCAAGATGTTGCTCAAAAAAGTATTGAAGTGGTCAATCATCGCGTGCCCGTGATTTTGGGGATTTCTGAACTGACCACCAGCATGGCCATTCGAAAGGCGAAAAAGGCTGAAGAATTGGGCGCAGATGTGATCATGGTTCTGCCCATTTCATACTGGAAACTGAATGATCAGGAAATTTACGATTATTATCAGGAGATCGCAGCAGCCACCACATTGCCAATCATGGTGTATAACAACCCTGCGACCAGTGGTGTGGATCTATCACCTGAGTTGATCGTCAAAATGTTCCAAGAAATTGAAAACATTTGTATGGTCAAAGACAGTACTGGCGATATTCAGCGTATGCACAAATTCCATGAGTTAAGCCAAGGCCAACTGCCCTTCTATAATGGCTGTAATCCATTGGCGCTTGAGGCCTTTTGTGCAGGTGCCAGCGGCTGGTGTACTGTCGCACCGAATTTACTCGGTTCATTGCCGAATCAACTGTATCAGGCGGTTCAAGGTCATGATTTGGATCAAGCACGTACTTTGTTTTATCAGCAACTGCCTTTACTGCGTTTCATCGTGCAAGGAGGATTGCCTAAAACGATTAAAGCCGGTTTAAATGAATTGGGTTTTAGTGTGGGTGATCCAAGAAAACCATTACAAAAAGCCAATCCCTCTGAACTCAAACAATTAAAGTCTTTGATGAAAATCGCAACTGGCGCATAACCGCTATCAGCACTCAAGAGCAGTCACAAGCCGCAGCGATGACCCATTCACTCCGCCCAAGACTGTCACTGTCTGCAACATCAACATGACTCAAAGCATTTTGGGTCATGTCTGTTGATTTAAGATCGACTTGCACTCTAGCCGCGCTAAATTTCGAGAATCAGTGATGAGACCAGCAAGCTCATCAACAGCCAATCAACGTTAAGCGCGGCCATTGCAATGCAGTCTGTTCCTCTCCCACTCGCCATGCCACGGTCAGCATCACCGCATCGGTTTGAATATGCTGAAAGCAAAAGTCACCCAAGTTGACATGGGTACAGCGCCCTTGGTGTTGTGCAGGACTGCAACCGGTATGCAGTTGATTGAGGCTCATACGGATGCCCAAGCCTGAGGCTTTGAGGATCGCCTCTTTGGCGGTCCAGACCTTGAACCAATAGATCGGGTCCTGACCACAGGCTTGCCAATGCGCGTATTCATCCGCATCAAAAGCATGTTGTGCCAAAGCATCGAAACGGACGTTACGTCCCAAGTCTTCGAGATCTACCCCAAGATCCTGCACGCTGTTCGACACGGCCAAGGCATAATGCTGCTGACTATGCGAGTGATTAAATGCCAACTCAGGATGATTCGGGAGATAGGGTTTGCCATGTGAGGTACGCGCCAGATCTTCAGCCGCTAAGGCGAGGTGTCGCGCTATAGCATGATCAGGCTGCGCACCTGCCTCAGCATCAGTTGGATTTTGAATATATTGATTGAGTAAATGCAGACGTTGCTGGTGAATGGTTTGTGTTTTGGCGTGATGGAAGGATTTCAAATCGGGAAAGTCAGCCCGACTAAAGGGAATGAGCTCGCTCAATGCTTGCAGATAAATTTTAATGCTCGCTTGCCGCATGGGCGGGTGCTCCTTTTTGTTTAAATCTCCCTTAACCCGAATGCCAGTGAGCTAAGAAGAGCTTAGCGTCGAAAGCTGAGTTTCCACGCCACTTTCTGCACAGATCTTATGCTCAAAATCTCCCCTCTTGCGCCATATATGGCTCATCTTTGCCAAAGAGGGGAATTCCTCCAAATTCAAAACCATGCTGAATGCTGAAGCGCTGCTTCCTGATATCTTAAAAAAGCTGAGCAGCACTGCTACGCAAGGGAGTGGATTTAAAAACAGCATAACACTGACTTCAAAAGCCTTAACCCGCTGGCGCGAGTTAAGCTTAGATCATTGATTTAAAGCCTCTACTTAGAAGCGAACCAAGTTGCCTTTGAGTGCAACACCAGCAACGGCTGTACCTTTATGGCACTGGTAAGTCTGTGTATTTGTGCTTTCATTTGCTTTGAAATAACTCACGATGTTGGTCACCGCATTTGCACCTTGTGCTTTTGCAGAGTTTTGCATTTGCAATAAAGCTGAACGCAAGACGTGATCACATGAGCTTTCTGCAGATTTAGCAAAACCATTGGTTTTTTTATTGGTTACGACATTTGCTTTAATCAGTTTTCCGCCTGATTTGGTCCCCGCCAAATAAAACTTCACTGAATTGTCTAATGTGCCATCTGCCACAGCGCGATCAACGGCCGCTTTAAAGTCGAAGTCATGGACTTGATCTGCAGCTTGTGCGCTGCTGATTGCCGCTAAACCTAAGACCGCTGCAAGTCCGATCATTTTGATATTCATATTGTTCCCCTACTGTACATAACGTTTAAAAATAAGTGACGTATTAATACCGCCAAAAGCAAAATTATTTGACATCATAACGTTGGCGTTAATGTTTCTATTGTCTTGAATAATATAATCTAAATCACCGCAACGTGGATCAATTTGATCCAAATTTAAGGTCGGCACAAAGCTATTTCGATTGAGCATTTCAATACTCAGCCACGCTTCAATTGCACCACAGGCACCCAAGGTATGCCCAAAATAACTTTTCAATGAGCTTATCGGTTTCTTGCCCAGTAAGCCTGCAGTGGCTTGAGTCTCTGCGATATCACCTTGATCTGTCGAGGTGCCATGTGCATTGACATAATCAATCTGATCGGCACTGATCTGTGCATCTTTTAAGGCCAGTTGCATACAGCGACCCATCATTTCCGCATTGGGCTTGGTCACATGCTCACCATCGGTGTTGCTGCCATAGCCAATCACTTCAGCATAAATCTTGGCGCCTCGTGCAATCGCATGCTCATAGTCTTCCAAGATCAAGCACCCCGCGCCCTCACCGATGACCAAGCCGTCGCGGTCGGCATCAAAAGGACGTGGTGAACGCTGCGGTTGATCATTCATACCGCTGGTCGCTAACAACACATCAAATACCGCCGCCCCAGCAGCACTCAACTCTTCCGCTCCCCCAGCAATCATGACTTTTTGTTTGCCATATTTGATCGCTTCATAAGCCTGACCGATTGCCATCGAGCCTGAGGTACAGGCGCTAGAGGTCGGTAAAGTTAAACCTTTTAGCCCCAAGTACACGGTCAGATTGACTGCACTGGTATGCGACATCATTCGGATATAGGTGGTGGCATTGAGCTTGCTCATGTCATTGTTGAGCAGCATGGCACCAAATTCGCTGACCGCATTCACACTGCCGGCAGATGAACCAAAAGCCACCCCCGCCTCACCGCTTTGTAAGATTGGATCGTCTTTTAAGCCAGCATCGATCAAGGCGTTTTCGGCACAGACCACTGACATCAGTGCCACACGCCCCATGCCACGGGTCACTTTGCGATTAAAGTGTTTCGGCACATGAAACTGCTCAACTGGCCCTGCAATTTTACAGCGTAGATCGGTATACACATCCCAATCGGGCATATATCGAATCCCACTTCGTCCCTGTTCAATCTGAGCAAAGACATCTGCGGCCGTTTCACCCAAGGAGGTAATCCCCGCCATACCGGTTACAACCACACGTTGCATTAGATCAATCCCCCATTCACCGATATCACTTGGCGCGTGATATAGCCGGCTTCATCTGAACATAAAAATTTAACAAGACTGGCGACTTCATCCACCTGCCCTAAACGTTGTAGCGGAATCATTTTCATGGCGTGTTCGATCACTTCTTCACTGAGCATCTCAGTATCGATCAGACCCGGTGCCACACAGTTGACTGTGATTTTACGTTTTGCCAATTCCAGTGCCAGCGCTTTTGTGGCACCAATCAGCCCAGCTTTCGCCGCGCTATAGTTGACCTGCCCCCGATTGCCCATCAAGCCAGACACAGAAGAAAGCGTCACGATACGTCCACCTTGTTTCTTGCGAATCATCGGCATCACGATCGGCTTGAGCACATTATAAAAACCATCCAAAGAGGTACTTATCACGTCATCCCAGTCCGCATCACTCAGTGCAGGAAATGCAGCATCACGACTCAGCCCGGCATTCAGCACCACCGCATAAAATGCGCCATGCTGCTGCATATCTTGTTCTAAAATCTGCTGCACCGTTGTCCGATCGGCCACATCAAATAACAAGGCATGGCTTTGACGACCCAATGCCTGAATTTGCTCAACCACCTGTGCCGCATCTTGGGCTCTAGCGCGGGCATGAACTGTGACATCGAAACCAGCCTGCGCCAACTGCAAGGCAATAGCTTTACCGATCCCTCGGCTTGATCCTGTTACTAATACTCGTCTAGTCACCATTACTTCCTAATATTTAATGTTTTATTGCTCTTAAATTTCTCGTAAATGCGATCGCGCTTAAGCGACCGGCTCATAGACATTCAGCGTCGCCGTAATCTGGTGGCCCGCATACTCAATCTCACAGCTGAACTGCCCCAAACCGTCATGCAAATACTGCTGCTGTGCTCGAATCCGAACCACCGTGCCGATTTCAAAATGTGACATCGGCAAGGCCAATTTGCGCGTGCCCAATAAATACCCAATCTTGGGTTTGAGCCCCAGTTGATGAGTCTTCAATCCAGCAAAGCTACTCACCGTCTGCGCCATCAACTCAACACTGCTCCATGTTGGGAGGCCTTGAGGTTCACAAAACATCAGTTTAGTTGAAATCAACAATTCCGCAACAGCAAAATCTTCTCCAAATTCAACAATATGATCCACAAAAACCATCGGAGCTTGGTGCGGAATAAAGTCTTGAGCGGCTAGTTGCATGCGTGTTGGGTTCCAAAAATCAAACTAATATTACTGCCCCCAAAAGCAAATGAATTGCTCATCACATAGCGTAATTGGGGCACGGTGCTGGTCTGGGATACATAGTGCTGATCATCAAGCTCAGCATCGATCGGCCCAGCGTGATGTAAAGGCAACCAGTCTTGATCCAGTAAAACTTGGTGGCAGATAAAAGCCTCCAAGGCTGCCGCTGCGCCCAAGCAATGTCCTGTTTGATGCTTGGTACTGCTGAGCTGTAGCGGATGATCTTGAAATAAGGCGCGCACGGCGGCGATTTCCATCGCATCATTATGTGTGGTGGCCGTCCCATGCAGATTGAGATAGTCAATGTCTTGTGGCTGTAACTGTGCCAGATCCAAAGCGGCTTGCATGGCTTGTTTCGCACCGCGTCCTTCTGGATGTGGCGCAGAGATATGCCAAGCATCCATCGACTCACCGGCAGCCACCAACATCACCGGTGCTTCGGCCTGAGTCAGGAGAAATACGCTGGCGGCCTCACCAATATTGATGCCATCTCGTGCCGCACCACACGGTGCACAGCGGCCTGCACTCAGATTTTCCAAACTATTAAAACCATTCAGCGTCAACTGACTCAAGCTATCCACCCCCACAACCAACACGGCATCGGCCAGATCCGCATTGAGCAGACGCTGCGCAGAGGCAAAAGCTTTGGCGCTAGATGAACATGCAGTAGAAATGGTATAGCTCGGCCCACGCCAGCCCAAATAATGCTGTAAAGCTTTGGCCAAGCTGCCCATTTCTTGTTTCTGCTGATAAATATCCAGATCACGCTGACCTTGAAAATAGGCTTTTAAGATCGCTTCATTGTCTGCAATCCCTGAGGTCGAGGTCCCTGCGACGATCGCCAAACGACTCGGTGCGAAGTCTGCGACCACCGCCTGAATTTGTGTTTCGATGTGGGCCAAGGCAGTCAGGGCGAAACGCAAATTGCGCGAGTCCACAGCATGCAGTGCCTCGGGTACGCTTTCGATCAAGCCATGCACGTATGCACCCACCCAAACCTGTTTCTCAGCGATCAACTCAGTATTTAAACTTAAGGCATGCCCCTCAGTGCTGAGTTGCTGTTTCAACTGTGCTGCGGTCTGGCCTGCGGCAGAGAGGCTGACGGCACATTGAATACCGACCGCAGCGATCTTATTGGTCGTTGGTTTATGCTTACTGTCTGCAACTGGCATAGAAGTCTGTGCGCTTTGGGCAACATCGTGCATTTCTGTGGCCTGAGATCGGATCGACATGATTATGGACTCTCTTCCAAGCGGATGTCTTCTGGACGAACATCTTGTGGGCGAATGTCTTCTGAGTCTTCGTCGACGAGGGTATTCGACACTGGACTAAACAACATACGATAAGGCACCTGTAGGTTTTCAAGTTGGATGCTATCTGCATTCTGCTGCATACGCAGCACCAACTGCTGCTGAATCAATAAATCGGTTTGCGCATCCACTTTTTTTAGCTCGATCTGCACATCATCGTGGGGAGTGAACTGTGGATAGGTGGCAAATAAAATATCACGCACAACAAAATCAAAAGGCAACAGCTTCATTTGCTCAATGCGTTGCTCCACCTTGACGGTCTGACCATCAAACTGCAGTTTAAACAATTGTTGGCCTGTGAGACTCAGTGCCAACAACTGTAGGTTTTGATCACTTTGCTGCTGATAGAGTAAAAAACTAAAACTTTGTTGCTTCCAAAACACCTCGACCAAGTCTTGGCGTTGATAGCTTTGAGCGGTCCAGCTACGACTGCTCAAGCCTTTGGCCTTGGGAATCATACTTTGGCAGGCACTTAAACCGAGTAACAAGGTACTCAGCGCAAGCACTTGAACGATCATGATGCACCGTGCGGATGTTTTGACGCTGTTGTTTGTGAACACACGGCGGTGAACGGCAGCAAGTTTCAACCTGAGTTTTTTAAGCATTAGCTGCATGCATCCTTCTCATCGGCAAGCACGGACTGAAGATCAGACTTTTCACGGCAGTATTCCGCAAGTGTCGCAAGGCGCTGTCTGGCATTTTTATAGATCGGATTGGTTTCATCCCATGCATAACCCGCCAATAAGGATGCGATCGTGCGGCGAATTTTATCATTTTGCTGCGTTGAAAAAACCACCTCTTGAAAATCGCCCTGATACCAAGCTTCGACATAAGCACGAAACACCGAAATCCCTTTACGCAAGGGTTTCTCATACTCTTCTAACCAGTCTACAGACTGACCTTGCAGCACACGATCAACCAAAGGCACCGCCAGACTGGAGGACTTCAGCGCAATCGTCACACCAGAAGAAAAAACTGGATCGAGGAATTCACCGGCATTGCCCAGCAGTGCAAAGTTGCGTTGCGCCAACAGTTTTACATCGGCCGAATAGCCGACCAAGCTCCGATGTGGCGTATCAAACTGAACATTGCGCATTAACTGTGACAGGCTTGGATCATCTGCCAAGATACGTTTAAATAAGGCGGTTAATGCTGCAGGATCATGGGCTAAGCTGGCATCGAACTGGTAATCATCAAAAAATGATTGCTCTGCCACCACGCCAAAGGAACTGCGCCCATCGGCAAAAGGAATCAACCAATACCAAGCACGTGGATCTTTTTCATGTACCGTGATCAAGATCTTATTGCGATCGAAACTTGGATCATCAGCAATCCCATCAGCAACATGGCTAAACACCGCACGGCGTACCGGAAAGTCAGAAGGACTTTCAAGGTCTAAGAACTTTGGCAAGATCCGGCCAAATCCACTGGCATCGAGCAGAAACTTGGCTTGAATTTGATAGCTTTCACCTTGCGGATCTTTGACAGTCAGGATTGGATGTTCCGTCTCAACATCGACAGCCACCACTTCATGCTCAAAGCGAATATCCGCACCATAGGCTGCCGCTTGCTTGGCCAAGAGATCATCAAAGTTGGCTCGGCGAATTTGCCACGTGGTGCCCGGCCCTTCACTCCACTTCTGAGTGAAATCATAGTGGCTGCGCTTATCCCCACATAAGAACGCAGCACCATTTTTAAACTGAAACGCATATTGTTCAGCATGCTGTTCAACCGTGTCGAGCAGCCCAGCTTCTTCAAGAAATACCATACACTGGGGCAGCAACGACTCCCCAATTGAAAAACGTGGAAATAACTGCTTTTCAATCACCGTCACGGCATAGCCTTTCTGCCGAAGCAATGCTGCCGCTGAACTGCCAGATGGCCCCGCCCCAATGATGATCACATCAGTCTGTTGTCTATTATTCATTACACTACCCCAAAAAGTGTTTTGCAAAATGTCAGTTCTTCGACTGATCTGAGAACAGCGGCTGATCACGAGGATCAACCGTTGTAAATAATGTGGCGTATGTAAAAGAAAAAATAACGCCAAACAATACCGTTAAACCAAAACTATAAATCGCATAAGTCTGACTTAGAGCCAGTAAACCAAAGCCCAATAAGGTCGACATCATGCATAAGAACAAGGCCATGCCCACGACTTGCGGATGATCATGTCCATGCCGATAAAAGATCGCATAATCTACCCCGATCCCCATCACCAAAAACACCGCCATCAGACTAAAGAGATTGATTTCAACCCCGAGCCATGCCTGAACCGCAAAGGTGGAGAGCAAGGCCAAACTGACCGGCAACACCAAAGGTAAAATCCCACGCAGCCCATAGATCAAGCCAATCCCCACGATCAGGCTGATCCAAGCATAGAACAACAGATACTGCGCCTGAACGCGATGTGCTTGGAAAAGGTCTGTCAAATCTTGCACCGGCCGTACCAAATGCAGCGCGTCATTCTGCAAGGCCTGTAGCGATGCAATATTGCTGACCCCCTGCAATAGCACCAAACGTTGGGTAGGACTGACCTCTAAGAATGCCAAGGGATGTTGTACAAAGTCTTGTAAGCGCAATGCGCTCTGCTGAGACAGATTGCGTTGCCATGCCAGCACCTCTGCGCGATCTAGCTGTAAAGCATCGGCATATTGATTGAGTTCTTCAGCAGGGATTCGTTGTAATAATTGGATATTTTGAGCCTGTTGCTGCAATGAGGGAATCGTCACGCCAAGGGCTTGAAAATTCTGCACTGCCCCTTCGGCCTGTAAGCGCTGTAATTTTTCAATCAAGGCATGTTCGTTTTGCGCCATCTCAGCCGGGGTCTTGCCTTGCACCACGAAATAATCACTGCTTTGTTGTTGGTTAAAGCGTGTACGTACATAGTGATCTTCTTGCTTCAGCGTCTGATCCATACTTTGTAGATTACGTACATCATCATTGGCTTGAAGGAACAAGATACTCACGCCAGCAATCGACACGATCCCGGCGATCAATCCCCCTCGGAGTCGTGGCCGTGACTGCACGCGATCTCTAAGATTGCCCACAAAACTCAGACGACGAATCGCAGGCTCTGCATTTAGTGGCGCCAATCGAGGTAACAACAAAATGCTGGTGATCCATGCCGAGGTTAAACCGACCATAGAGAACACTGCGATTTGCTTGAAGCCCGGAAAAGGCGTAAAGGTCAAAAACAAATAAGCCAACAAGGTGGTGATCAGCCCCATCAACAGACTCGGCAATACTGGTTTAAGCACTGCAAAACCATTGACCTGTCGATGTTGTGACTGCAACGCCATAAAGTAAAATGAGAAATCCACACAGACGCCGATCAAGCTGGCACCAAACACCAATGTCATTAGATGAATCTCAGAGAACATCCAATGCGTCACCGCAAAAGCCACCATGGACCCAGTACTCACGGCGATAAACTCGGTCAACATCGGTCTAAAAGAACGGAAGCCAAACCATACCAGCAACAGCACACCGAGCCCTGATCCCACACCAATGGTCGAGATTTCATTTTTAGCGGACTGAGTTCCATCACTAGAAAAGATCAACGTCCCAGTCCAATGCACCTGTACGCCGAGGTCTTCTAAACGATGATCCGTCTGCTCGATCCACGCTTTGGTTTTTTCTTGATAGTCCATCTGATAAGGACTCTGCGTCAGCTCGAGCGTCAACAAACGTGACAGCCCATGCTCATCCTGCACCGTGGCAAAGCCCTGTTGAATCTCAACATTGGACTGCGTGTTCTGTGTGGCCAGACTCATGGCAAAACGCGGAAAGAGCATCAACGGATCACGTTGTAGTTGCTCAGCCGTGATCGGCATCCCCGGTGTCATCATTTGCATCAGGCTTTGCTCGGTCAACGCGGCATAATCCTGCTGCTGCAGATAAGCAATATCCTGCGCTGCCAACAAGGCCGCTTGGTGCTGATACAAGGTCTTGCCAAACTGCTCAGTGTCGAGTTGTGGCTTAAGTGGTCGCCAAAGTTCGCTGTGCTTGACCTGCTCTGCCAAATACTGCGTGGCTTTTTCAAGTTGAGCCTGATCTTTGGCATCGATCACCACAAACACTTGGTTATTCAGCTGCTGATTGACATGTTCTTGGGTCTTTGCCAAGGCTTGGTCTTGTTCGATTTCTGGCAATAGCGCAAAAATATTGGTTTGAATATGAATATCTTTATTCAACCACGCGGTCAGCATGCTGGCCCCAACCAAGAGCAGCACCAGCAACCAAAGTGCAGTGAGTTTATTTTGCCAATTGGAAAAGTGCATGTTCAGCTGCTGTTAAAGTTGAAGGTTGAGCACTCTGTTGACTAAATTTGATCGTGGTGCTGTTGTTGTCTTTTTCTGTGATCACTAAACGATCCACATAACGCTGACCTTGCGCATCGATCCGCAAGAAAAGTTTTTTAAATAAGGCACTTTTCGGTACAAATGAAACCTGCCACTGCGCCGGTGTGTATTTCACCGACACCACATCAAAGTTTTTAGCCAATGCGGTTTGATCCCCCGCCATCAACTGTAAAAACATACTGGCGACGCCCCCATAAGGCGAGTTCTGTACTTCGATTTGACTCAAGGTACGCTGGGTGCGTTGAACCACTTTTTTAGAGCTCACCACCAAATCCGCCTGTACCGGATGTTTGATTTGCCACACCACACCTTGAGTTTTTGAAAATAAAATCTGTCCGTTAGAAACAAAAGTTTTATTCACCGAGGCCAGTTTTTTGTGTTGCACAAACTGCGCTCTCACAATGGGCGTGGCAGAAAGTTGCTGAAAAATCTGCGTCACTTGCGGATTATTCGGCGTCACTGCACTGTGTGCTTGGCTCGGCAGCAGCACAATCAACATCCCCAACAGCACAAGCAGCAAAGTACCCAATGCACAAGCAGCAGAAAATGCCCCTGACGGCTGTGCACCGTTAGCAGGTTGCTGTCTGAGACGATCTGGCGTGTTTCGGTTGTGACTGCTTTGACAGCATCCGTTCAAAGCGACTGAGCTCAAATTTTTCATGCTTGACCTCTCGACGGTTTGGAGGGCTGCGGTTGAAACTCAGACCATGCGGCTAAACGTTCGATCAAGACCGCAGGCGACTGAAAACACATCTCACGCGTTTGCATATCGACAGCGACTTGGCTACTAAAGCCCTTGGTGAGACGTTTGCCAGAGTGCGCATCAAAGATTTGATATTCAATCTTGAGACGATTTTCCCATTCTTTGAGGATCGCACGCACACGAATCGACTGCTGAAACTCAATCCCTTGCACATAACGGACATAGCTTTCAATGACCGGCCACGCATACCCCGAATCTTTCATGTCGTTATAGTTGTAGTGAAATTGATCTAGCAATTTGCAACGTGCAATTTCGAAATATTTTAAATAATGACCATGCCAAACCACGTTCATGGTATCCACATCATGAAAAGGCACTTCAATGATGACATCAGCGTACATGGCGATGTTCCTCATGCTCAGAAGGTTGAGTATTAAAAGCAACGGGCGCGATCTCGATCAAGCCCAATTGTTCCAAACGATCCACCAAGGCTTGTAGCTCGTGTTGGAGTGGACGATCTTCTTCGACATAGTCAAAGCTGACACAGACCCAGTCTTGGAATGCGCGCAATGCAGGACTTAAACTTGCACTTAAACCCTTGAGTTGAATCGCTTGTACCGAGGCACAGCACAGCGCCGCAATCACCTGCTCAGTCAACACGATCACCCGCGATGCATCACGTGCCGCAATCGTCCCCATGCTGACTTTGTCTTGGTTATGGCATTCGGTTGAACGCGAAAAGATCGAAGCCGCCAAGGTCTGTTTCAAAGCCTCCGCCGTCCATGCCGATACGCCGATTTGTACCGCTTTAAAGCCATGATTGAGCGGCAGACGAGCATCTTTTGCCCCAGTCAGATTGCGAGGCAGACCATGATTCATTTTATGATCGACCAACTGTGCCAATTGACGATCCATCAGATCCGCAATATTGGCG
>JASLIY010000326.1 GCA_030152675.1 Acinetobacter sp. | reverse complement strand
TGGATGAAAGACGGCCATTTGTTGGTGAATGGTAACATCGTCAAACCGAAATATCGCTGTGAAGGCACGGAACTATTGACCTTGGAGGTCGAACTCGAAGCGCAAACTGGCGCTGTTGCAGAAGATATTCCACTCGATATCGTCTATGAAGACGACGATATTATGGTCATTAATAAACCGGTTGGTATGGTGGTGCATCCCGGTGCCGGTAATCCGAATGGCACGTTGATCAATGCGATCCTGTTTCATTATCCAAAATCAGTTGAACTGGCCCGCGCGGGTCTAGTGCATCGCATCGATAAAGACACCAGTGGTCTGTTGGTGATCGCGAAAAACTTGGAAGCACAATTTTCCTTGAGCAAGCAGTTGGCCAAGAAATCGGTTTATCGTATTTATGACTTGGTGGTCTATGGTCAAGTGATCGCTGGCGGCACCATTGATGAACCGATTAAACGTCATCCGGTTGATCGCGTCAAAATGTCGGTACTGCCGGGTGGGCGTGATGCTGTGACCCATTACAACGTGAAAGAACGTTTCCAACACTTTACTCGGATTCAAGCCCAGCTTGAAACCGGACGTACCCATCAGATCCGTGTCCATTTTAACTATATTGGCTTTCCGCTGTTGGGTGATCAGGTCTATGTCAGCCGTGTGCGTGTGCCTGCGGGCGCATCAGAGTTGCTCAATGAAGGCATTCGTGGCTTTAAACGTCAGGCTTTACACGCAGCCAAGTTAGGATTGAAGCATCCGCGTACCGGTGAGGAGATGATCTTTGAAGCGCCATGGCCTGAAGATTTTAAAACCTTAGTGGATGTGTTGCGTAAAGAAAATCAGGCTTACTAATCATCCATCGTAAGTTCATTTATCGTCAGTGAGTTGCGGCATTGCCGGCTTAGGTCTGCAATTGTCTCAGTCATCTAGCCTTTGGATTGAGTTGTTCTGGAGAGATGTTGAGATGTTGAGATGTTGTAGATGACGGCTGTGGCTGAGCGCGATGGGGTCAAATTCAGGAGAAGCAAAAGATGCAGTTTATCTCGGGTGTACCGCAAGGGGTGTATGTGGGGCAAACCCAAATCCAGCATCCGGCAGCTTTGCCTGCTGCAGATGCCGCTTTGGCGGGTTTTAATTTGGCCTTGCATGTGCAGGATCAACCGCAACGGGTCCAGCAGCATCGGATGCAACTGCTGGAGGATTTTTCTCGACATGGCGTGACAAAACTGACTTGGATGAATCAAACCCATAGTACCGACGGTCATACGGTCAATGAGGATTGTTTTTTTAATCCATTACAGGGCGATGGTTTGGTGACGCAGAAGCGTGGTCATGCATTGATGATGATGACTGCGGATTGCTTGCCGATCGTACTTGGCAATGCCAGCGGTACTGAAGTGGCCAACTTGCATGCCGGTTGGCGCGGATTGGCGGCGGGTATCGTAGAGAATACTTTGGCTCAAATGCAAAGCCCTGCAACATGGGCATGGTTAGGTGCTGCAATCAGTCAACCTTGTTTTGAGGTGGGTGCAGAGGTCAAAGCCGCATTTTGTGATAAATATCCGCAGTTGGCTTCGGCATTTGAACCTGGCCAAAGTGCTGAAAAGTTTCATGCAGATTTGTATGCGATTGCTCGCTTTATTTTGCTTGAAAATAATGTTGCTCTGTTGATGGGCGGAGATCAGTGCAGTTATCGACAGGCACAGGATTATTACTCTTATCGACGTGCGCCGAAAACGGGACGTATGGCAACTTTCGTATTTATGGCGTGATTACCTGAACATGAATAATGTTACACTTAGCTAATTTTATAAGCATTAATCGATATGTCTGCTACTGAAAAATCTCTCGCCATTGTTTATCACAGCCCCTATGGTCATACCGCTAAAGTGGCGCATTCAATTGCTGAAGGCGCGACGCAAGTGGGGGTTCAAGTCACTGTAATGAACATTGAGCAGTTGGACTGGGAGGCTTTGGATCGGGCGGATGCGATTGTGTTTGGCAGCCCAACCTATATGGGCAGCATCACTGCAAACTTTAAAGGCTTTATGGACTCAACCTCCAAACGCTGGAAAAACCGCACTTGGCAGGGCAAGCTGGCAGCAGGCTTTACCAACTCGGGTGGTTTGAGCGGCGATAAACTATCGGTGCTACAACAAATCAACTTATTTGCCATGCAACATGGCATGCTCTGGACCGGTTTGCCATTGGCGACCACAGGTCATTCTGAATCTGATCTCAACCGTCTTTCTAGTTGTTTGGGTTTGATGACCCAGTCTGATAACGCACCGGTCGAGATTACTCCACCGATTGGCGATCTCAACACAGCACGTTGGTTTGGTGAATATATCGCTTTATTACTCAATAGAATTCACTAAAAAGCCTAAAAACGTAAAACTCGATAAGTGGTAGTTACTTATAAAACAGTTGCTTAGTAAGTTATTTTTAACAACTGGCCAACTTACTTACATAATATTTAATAAAAAATGAACTGCATCACATATAATTCTGATAAGTGCAGTTGCTTAGCTGTATTTAAATTTTATACATCGTATGGTGCTCAGGAAGAGTGAATTAAGAACTCGCTTGATCGTAAAGCGTTAAAACAAAAATGAATGGGGTGGATGATGTCCATTGCAAAAAAATTAAGCCTTGTACTTCTTGCTTCATCAGTGCTCTATAGTCCTGTCGCGATGGCACAGCAAATGGGCTTGGTTTCCTTAAGTGATGATGAGTTGTCTGAGGTCGAAGGTCAGGCTTTATTGAGCTTAAGTTATATCGATCCTACGGATCGCATCAATATGATGCCTGGAAAAGATGTTGGTTTTTATAAATTGGGACTTGAAGCTGAACTTGAGTTGAATGCCAATATTCGAAAGTTGCAGTTGGGCTGTGGTGGGATCAATGGGCCTGGCGGTTGTGATATCGATATCGATCATTTAAGTCTGAGTGGTTTAAGTGAGAGCAGTGATGGGCGTGCCAGTTCTAGTGCCAAAATGAGCAATCCCTTTGTTCAGTTTGCGATTAAAAATCCAAATTCTGCGGCAGGACGTGAAGTGCTTGGGGTGCGTATGAGTGCCGAAAAAGTTATGGGGTTGCTGACCCTCGGTAGTGAAAATAGTGCGACGCCGAATGGGATCAATAGCTTTAGTGGCTATATGAAAATAAAAGACGCGACGGGAACGGCCAATACCGCCAGCCGAGATATGACCTTTAGAGATACAGGACAAATGATTAACGGGAGAATCTTACCTAAAATTTGGTTTATTCCCACGATTCCCATCGGCTTTTCATCCAATGATTATAATTTAAAGTTACAAGCAACAGATGCTCGTTTAGCCGTGGATGGACAGGTCATCTCAGGTACGCGAATGTCGAATGTGATGCTCAAGGGCACTGCTTATATTAATACCTTAAACTTTGCTGGTGATTTACAAGCCCAAGCCAGTGTTTTTAATTTAAGTAAAGTGGTGACGGGGAATATTACCAATCTGCGTGCAGACTTAAGCATTGACCAGAACTTGGGTCTTATTCATAAACTGCCGTTGAACAATCCTTTCTCCTTATCCTTACAATCATCTCAGGTCTACTGGCCGGGTGCAGATGCCGCGGCAGAAAAAGGTTGGTGGATGGCATTTGATGATGCAGTGGATATCGGCAATATCACGCCCTCAGATAAGATCGTGATCACCAATGACGTGCTGAGACAGATTGTTAGACCGATCAGTGACTACTTAACCAACAATCCAGTTGAGTGCCAGTTACTTAATTGTATTGCCGGTAAAAACTTGGAGGTCGGTAACATCAACCTACCCAATACCATTTTAAAATTCCCACTCAAAGATTTGCAGTTGGTCAATCAGCGTTTTGCACCGAACTGCTATGGCGGCATGAAGTTCTGCTAAGAGATTTTTGACTGTCATTAAAAAAACAAAGCTCCCAAGGTTGGGAGCTTTGTCTTGAAAGTTGATGTGTGGCTTATTTATGAAAAATCCGCGCTTTATCGCGTTGCCAATCACGATCTTTTTCAGTCGCACGTTTGTCATGTAATTGCTTACCTTTAACGAGGGCAATCTCAAGTTTGACCAAATGACCTTTCCAATAACAACTGAGTGGCACGCAGGTATACCCTTTTTGGTTCACCGCACCCATTAAATTATCAATTTGGCGGCGTGATAACAGCAGTTTACGGGTACGTGTGGCTTCGGGCACCACATGTGTCGATGCAGATAAAAGAGGTTGGATTTGTGCACCCAATAGAAAGGCTTCATTGTTTTTAAAAACAATATAGCTTTCGATGATGCTCATGCGACCACCACGTAAAGACTTGACTTCCCAGCCTTGCAGCGATAAACCCGCTTCAAATTTTTCTTCAATAAAGTAATCGTGGCGTGCACGTTTGTTTTGTGCGATGGTGCCACCATTATTTTTTTTAACGACTATATTTTTCGACATAAGACTACAATTCCAAGATTGCTTCTATTTTGCCTCAATCAGCGGCGAAGGTGAAGCGCTTTCAAATTTTTGCTAAAAGTTCGCCAACTATATAGTTTTTGATAGAATGGGCGTCTAAATTAGTCAGAGTATTGTTAGATGCTTAAAACTCGTGTCATCTATCCCGGAACATTTGACCCTAT
>JASLIY010000314.1 GCA_030152675.1 Acinetobacter sp. | reverse complement strand
TTAGGTATTGCTGATTTGCCTTATCTCACTGTAGAAGCGGACATTAAACGCGGGAAGTTGATTCATCTACTCCCCGAATGGCGGTCCAATCTCGGCACAGTACAGTTGGTATATGCTTCACGCAAAGGGCAACGGCTAGTGATGCAAAAATTAATTGAAGTTCTGATCGACGGGCTACGTGATTTCGCTCAGCAACACCAAGGGTACGTTACCGCGTTTTAGTGTTCTGCTCAGGGTCTAAGCCCAATCACACCATTTTCGCAACTCAGTGTTGCAAATATAGTACTTTTCACACAAGTCCTCGCGCATTATTCTAACCCCGTAGCAGTGATTGCGCAGCTCAGATCCCAATAGCGAGCTTTCACCCCATGCCATCATCAGTTTTAAAAAATCTAGCGCTGTGATTTCTTTATTTTTTAGATTTGTTTTGTGATCTTAATACCCTTTATCCTCCGCCCCGGAGGATTTTTTTTAAGCAACATTGAGAAACCCATGGATATGTGGGTAAGTCTCAACTTATCCACAATGCTAACAACTGATGCATTTGATACTGATGTTCATGCAGAAATGCGATGCGACAAATACAACAGACGCAACGTCAAGACGTGTTTATGCTTGAGCGTCGACAACAGCGACTATTCGTCATTGCCTTCCACCTTCGTTCCGATGCGTGGATATTGGGCTATTACGACTTGTTAAAAAACACTGTGAAATCATCAAAGTGTTTTTTCTCAACGCGTTATCACTCTACTCAATCTAAGTTCATGTTTATATAGAACTAATCATAAAAACTGCTTTAAAGCACCCGTAGATATTCGATCAAATTTAGATCTTTAATCCAAAAACCCAATCACCATGTTTTAAATTTTCAATAATTTAGATTGACAAACGATAATAATTATCAATAATAACTAGTATCGCATTTAAGCTGTGGAATGCATTAATGTACGTTTGTTTATGTCGTGGAATTACCGATCAAGATATCCAAGATGCAGTCGCAAATGGCTCGGAAAGCTTCCGAGAAGTTCGTGATTTACTCGATCTTGGGACTTGCTGTGGACGCTGTGTTCCTGAAGCACGCGCCATTATTAACACGGAACTTGCTGAAATTGCTGCAAAAATTTCTGTAGCTGCATAACCTCATTTAAATTCGACTCAATTTAAGTCCTGATTATCATTATAAAAATTGCTCAATGATCCTTGGATCATCTTACCTCCCCCGCTTCGATACAGAGCGGGTTTATTTTTTCCTAAAATATTGCTGCAATTGAGGCAAGTTAAGCTGCTTTGATTTCGATTTTCATTTGCCGTTCAATAAAGTGCTCGATTGCACCTACAGAGTTGGTTAGTATGTTGGCCATTGCCTTATAACGGTTAAGGCTGAAATCGATTTATGGAGCAAGAATCATGAAAGGCAATCGTGATGTAATTAATCAATTGAATCAGGTGCTTTACCATCATCTTACGGCAATTAACCAGTACTTTTTGCATTCTCGGATGTTTAATGATTGGGGCATTGAAAAATTAGGTAGTGCCGAATATAAAGAATCAATTCGTCAGATGAAGCATGCAGACAAAATTATTGAACGCATTCTATTTTTAGAGGGTTTACCCAATCTACAACACTTGGGTAAATTATATATCGGTCAGCATACGCTTGAAGTTCTGAACTGTGATGTACGCAAAGTAAAAGAAAATATTGAAGCACTTCAAGCTGCAGTCGCAATCAGCGAACAAAGCCTCGATTACGTGACCCGTGACTTAGTCCAAGAAATCCTTGAAAAAGAAGAAGAGTATTGGGACTGGGCCACCACACAGATTGATCTCGCAGAAACGGTCAGTATTGAAAACTATATTCAAAGTCAAATGTAAGACGCTTGACTATGCGTGACATAGTCAAATCAAAAATCCCCGCCTAGTTTAACTGGACGGGGATTTTTTATGGTTCTAAATCAATGCACAAGGTTTAATCTGCCGTGTTACTATTCGAACTCAGCTGTGCATATTCATAGCTTTGACCATGCAATTGCTTGATGATCCAGAGTTGATGCTCAGCTTCAGTTTTTTTATGGTTATATGCAAGCAGTTGAGCATATTTATGTAGGTCATAGGCCGAGGCCGAGTTGGCGACCACACGTGCCACATGCTGCAATTCAGCATCCGTCATCTGCTCCTGAGGATCGAGATGAATCCACCACACCCGTTCCTCAAACTGAGTTAACACCCAGATCTTACGCTGCATCACGGCCTGCTGCTCAGGACTGAGTAACTTTTTACTGGCATAAGCACTTTGTTGTTTATACAGATCATAATCTCGATAAACCACTGCGGTGAGCGTCAGTCCGATTAAGATCACCACACTCAGCAAAAGTCTAGGCACTTGCACGCTAGGTAACTTCGGATATTGCGCTTGAATCAGTCCCAATAAAAATCCCATCGGCAACAAGAAGTACGCATAATGCAACGGATATTCAAGCAAGCCATGAATCAAGATTGCACAGACCATCAATGTCGCAGTCATTGAGATGCTTTCTTTCACCCCTCGATTTAGCCAGAACAACCAACAAATGAGATAGAGCAAGATCAATCCGCCAATCGGTATACCGTTCCAAATTAAAAGATCGAGTGCGAAATTATGCGAACTTTTATACCACTCATGACTTGGATAAGCATCGAATGCTGCAATTTGCGCCATTCCCGTTTGGTTCCAACCATAGCCGAACCAAGGCTGTTGACTGAGTGCAACCAAGCTTTGATTCCACATATCAAAACGCAAATAGCCTGAAGATGCGCGCTCCACCACAGAGCTTGTCGTGATGACATCTTGTTCAGAGAAAGAGGCAAGCCATGCATTGAGTTCTGGCAACAGTACAATGATCGCGACAAAACTCGCTATCCATGCCAGCATCTTGGCAAAGTTAAAGCGCATCGGGCGTCTATATTGTTTGATGCCCCAATATGCCAACATGAACAAACCGACTACCCAAGAGGTTCTTGACTGCGTTAAGGCAATACAGAAAACAAATAACAATGCCACTGGGACTAGCACACGCTTAGGGAGCAGTCTTTTTTCAAATAAATATAAACATCCTAAGACACTGATGGTTAGGAAAGTCGCTAAGTTATTGGGTTGGGCAAAGTTGGCATACGGTCGATTGCCCTTGAGTAGATTCACATAAGGCGTGAAATACTGACTCAGGTCTAGCCACTGGCATATCGCGATCACACTACTCAACAATCCAACGCCGACGACCAGTAGACTAAAGCACTTAAACACAGTGTCACGTGCTGCGTTTCCAACAGACAGTTGATAGCCTGCCACAGTCATCAACCAGAACATCAGTAGATAAGCAGTACTGAGTAAAGCATTGCTAAAATACAACACCTGTCCAAAGCCCCACTGCATGAGTGGAATTGTAATAAACAGGGCTGCAAACCATTGTGGTTTAGGGATTTTCAGGGAAGAGTTGACAAATAAGCC
>JASLIY010000247.1 GCA_030152675.1 Acinetobacter sp. | reverse complement strand
ATCTCTTCGCTAAGTTGTTTGACTTTGGCCTGAATTTCTTCAGCCGAAATCATCACTCTCATATCAACAGCCATTGGGAAAATACCTAAAATATCGATTCAATCAAAATAAAAAAGGTGTTGACTGACAACACCTGATTTTAGCAATTTTAGAACATATTGCCCTGCTCTGCATTACTTTTTACTTTTTGGTCGATCTTGGCTAGATGCTTGGCGTGAATCACGTTTGAGTAATACAGCACACAGCACGCCACCCAACAGCAACGCCATACGCTTGCGGTTGGATTTTTGTGCAGCTGTTAAGCCCTTTGCGTTCGACTTATTAATTACGATCGCTTCGTTGATCATAAGCTTTCTGCCCATAGATGTAGGTGGCTTGAATATTACGATCATCACCCATCATCATCAGTGCAAAGAGTGCATCTTCAATATGATGAGAGCGCTGTTGTCGTAGTGCTTGCAGCGCTGTGGCTTTGAGATCGAGCACCACAAAGTCCGCCTCTTTGCCGACATTAAAGTTGCCGAGTTTATCGGCTAAGTCCAAGGCATTGGCCGCACCGAGTGTGCTGTGATACAAGGCCTCAAAGGCTGAGAGTTTATCACCTTGCAGCTGTTGAACTTTATAGGCTTGGTTCAAGGTTTCAAGTTGGCAAAAAGCGGTTCCTGCGCCGATATCCGTACCAAGCCCGACTTTGACTTGTTTTTCCCAAGTTTTTTTCAACGGAAATAATCCACTGCCTAAAAAGAGGTTGGAGCTTGGGCAGTAGGCGATCGCAGAGTCAGTATCATGTAAGCACTGCCATTCTTGTTCTTCTAAATGCACGCAGTGTGCAAATACCGAACGTGAGCCAGTTAAACCATAGTGGTGATAGACGCCTAAATAATTGTCTTGCTCAGGAAATAGGGATTTGACCCAGGCGATTTCATTATGATTTTCACTGAGGTGAGTATGCACATAAACATCAGGATATTCTGCTTTGAGCTGCCCTGCTTTTTGGAGTTGTTCCGGTGTTGATGTCGGTGCAAAGCGTGGGGTGATGGCATAGAGATGACGACCCTTACCATGCCATTTTTCAATCAAGGCTTTGGAGTCAGTATAGGCCGATTCTGGTGTATCACACAGGGCATCGGGTGCATGACGATCCATCAACACTTTACCTGCGATGAGGCGCATTTGATGACGTTCAGCTGCTTCAAATAAGGCATCAACCGACTGTGGATGCACACTACAAAATACCAAGGCGGTGGTGGTACCGTTTTTAAGCAGTTCATGCACAAAGAAAGCAGCGATCTGATCGGCATAGTCTTTGTCTTTAAACTGCATTTCAGTTGGAAAGGTGTAGGTGTTCAGCCATTCAAGTAATTGCTCACCGTAGGCTCCGACCATTTCGGTTTGTGGGAAATGGATATGGGTATCGATAAAGCCAGGGACAATCAATTGCTCAGGATAATGTGTGACTTCAAGACCCGTGATGAGATGCTGACCGGCCTCCCATTCACCAAACCATTGAATTTTTCCATCTTGAGTGATGAGCAAGCCATCTTCTAGATATCGGACTTGTGCTGGAATATCGGCGGCTTGGTTGACCAAGGCTTGAATATCGAGAAAACGACCGCGAATGGCGCTCGGTGCAATAACTGAAGACATGAATACCTACACTGAATTATTTTTTCGGTTGATTGTAGCTGATTTGGCTAAATATCACATGATCGTGATACAAGATTGGTGTCTAAATCATAATGAAAGGTCAAAAAACAAGGTGCCGTGCCTCAAATAATTGTGAATGACCTTGGCCAGTATCTCAGCTTTGCTGGTGATTAATTTTTAAGGTTTAGCAATCAAAAAAAGCGCTCAATCGTTTGAGCGCTTTCATGATGTTTTAAATTATTCAGCCGAATGATGACGATGGTGGCGTAGAGACAACCATGCAGTGATGGCGAGCACCACCACGATCACGCCGAGTGAGATCCAAATTGGCATGTGGAACACATCGAGCATTAACATTTTAAAGCCGATAAAGATCAAGATCACGCCTAGGCCATAAGGGAGGTAATGCATCTTTTCAGCAGCGCCGGCCAATAAAAAGAACATTGCACGTAAACCCAAGATCGCCATCAGGTTTGCTGTTAACACAATAAATGGATCGGTCGTAACTGCAAAAATCGCAGGAATCGAATCTACCGCAAAAATCACATCCGAAGCTTCCACCAAGATCAGCACGAGAAATAAAGGTGTCGCCCATAACACGCCATTTTGACGCACAAAGAAACGATTGCCTTCTAACTTCGGCGTGATGCGGAGGTGTTTACGCAGCCACTTGAGCAATGCCATATCTTCGATATCATCATTGTCATCTTGGCCTTTGAGGAACTTAAAGCCGGTATAAACCAAGAACGCGCCAAATAGATACAGCACCCAAGAGAACTCTTGTACAAACCATGCGCCAATAAAGATAAAGATGGTTCTGAGTACAATCGCGCCCAGCACACCGTAGAGCAAGAGTTGGCGTTGTAAGGCGGGTGGAATGGCAAAAGCAGCAAAGATCATCAACCAAACGAAGACGTTATCAATGGCGAGAGATTTCTCGAGTAGATAGCCTGCGATGTATTCCATGGTTTTTTGATTGGCCAAGGCCACGCCAGCGGTCTGCTGCAGATACAGCCACAGTCCACCTGCAAACAGCATCGCGATACTGACCCAGGCCACGCTCCAATAAGCCGCGGACTTGATACTCGGTGCTTGATTTTGTTTTTGTTTAAAGCCAATAAAGTCAATGCAGAGCATGATGGCAACGAGGCTGAAAAAAGCCAAATAAAGCCAAATATTGCCGATGGATTGCATAATTTCTCTCCCCCATCCAGCAAACGGCCATAAAAAAACCTTGACCTGTTGCCAGATGAATAAAACATCTGTGTCAACATGATCAAGGTCTTGCCTACATCTGAATGAAATCTGTGAACGCTTAAGGATTGCGATCTTCACAGCAGCAGTCACATGCTCAGATACCGACTCCGCAGAGTGTAATGACGATATTCTGACACGCGCTCAGTGAGCATCGGCTCAACTGAACGCGTTTGGAGGAGGCTACTCCCCTTGTTCAAACCAAATATGTGATTTAGCAGTTATCCTCGGTAAGGATCAATCTGACTAAATTGGCCAAAGAATCGCATAGTTATGCGCTAGACGCAAACGAAATTGTGTAATTTTAATGGGGTGGAATAAAAGCCCATAGGCGGTTGAATCTGCATTGAATCATAAAAAAATCAATAAAATAAAGCCTTTTGATATACGGTTCAGAGTTTGCTAGAGTGGGGTTCAAGTGAAATCAACAATAAAGAGAATGTCTATGCAATTTCAACATCAAGACAATGGCCAAAAAGGCGAGTTCTTTGCCAACGATGCACAGCAAAAGCGTATTGCTGAAATCTCTTATCTGTGGTCAGACCAGCAGAAAATTATTGCCAATCATACTTGGGTTGATGATTCACTACGCGGTCAAGGGGTGGCACGTTTACTCTTAGATGCTTTGGTGCAGTTTGCGCGTGAAAAAAAATTGAAAATCGTGCCGACTTGCTCTTATGTTGAGGCGGTGTTTAAACGTGATTTAAGCTTGGCCGATGTTGCGGCTTAAGATACAGCACTAAAAAAGGACGCTTTGATAGCGTCCTTTTTTAGTGGCTGTTTTTAGCTCAGCTGAGTCAGCACAGCTCAGGCTTTTGCTTTTAATGCCTTAAGAAGTTTTTGATGCAGACCACCAAAACCACCATTCGACATGATCACCACGGCGTCGCCCTCACCCGCTTCATTGACGATGCGGGTGATGATGTCCTCGAGCGTGCGTGCAATGCTGGCAGGATTGGTTGCTGCATCGATCACGGGTTGTAAGTCCCAGTCCAAGCCTTCCGGTTGATACCAAATCACTTGATCGGCCAAACGTGCAGAATGCGCCAACTCATCTTTGTGGCTGCCCATACGCATGGTGTTAGAACGTGGTTCAATGATCGCCCACAGTTTACGTTCATTCAAACGTTTGCGTGCACCATCTAGCGTGGTGTCGATCG
>JASLIY010000213.1 GCA_030152675.1 Acinetobacter sp. | reverse complement strand
AATACGCCGACCGCACGCCCTTGGGTCATGACCGCACCGATTGGAAAACCATTGCCCAGACCTTTGGCCGTGGTGATCACATCAGGCACGATATCCGTAGGTTGATAAGCAAAGTATCGACCCGTACGTCCATTCCCAGTTTGAACTTCATCCAGCATCATTAACCACTGATGTTGGTTACAGATGCGACGGATATCGTCTAAATAGCTAAAGCCTTGAGCTGCGGTATTGACCCCACCTTCACCTTGGATCGGTTCGACCAAGATCGCCACGATATCTGGGTGTTGTAATGCGGCTTCTTCGATGGCTTGTACATCACCAAACGGCACACGGATAAAACCTTCAACCAGAGGGGTAAAGCCTTCTTGGACTTTTTTGTTGCCTGTCGCGGAGAGGGTGGCCAAAGTACGACCGTGGAAAGAGCCATCGGCAACGATAATTTTGGCATTTTGGATGCCTTGTTGATGGCCGTATTTACGTGCAATCTTGATTGCTGCTTCGTTGGACTCCGCACCACTGTTGGAGAAGAAGATTTCTTGCATGCCTGAGACGGCAGCCAATTTTTGTGCTGCTGCCGTTTGCCAAGGCACTTCATATAAGTTACTGGTATGAATTAAGGTGGCAGCTTGATCGGCAATCGCCTCAGCCAATACCGGATGGGCGTGTCCAAGACCACAGACGGCGATGCCGGTGAGGGCGTCTAAATATTCAACCCCATCAGCATCATATAAATAAGCCCCTCGACCGCGCACAAAGCTGACCGGTTGACGACCAAATACAGGCATCAAGTGTGAAGGTTGATCAGTTTGAATCGGGGCGAGATGAAGATCGTTCATAATGAGCTCTTATCTATAGGATGAATGTGAAAGCTAATATAAGCAAAAATGTCAAAAGAATTAAAGCCTAAAGCGAAATATAAATTGAAATATCGCTGAAAACATATTGTTTTAGTCTGTTTTGGGTATAATGCAGCTTAGAATAAGTGAGGAAATATCAATGACTGAACAAGCACGCGATACTGAAGCGTTAATTCGCGATCAAATTGCTAAACATGCGGTACTGCTATATATGAAAGGTACGCCACAGTTTCCACAGTGTGGATTTTCTGCGCGCGCAGTAGAAGCGCTCAGTCAGATCGGTCGTCCTTTCGCTTATGTGAATATTTTAGAAAACCCTGACATTCGTGCATTGTTGCCACAAATTGCAAACTGGCCAACTTTCCCACAATTGTGGGTGAATGCTGAATTGATCGGCGGCAGTGACATCATCTTAGAAATGTTCCAAAACGGTGAACTTAAGCCGTTGATCGAAGAGCATAGCCCAGCACCAGAGGCTTAAGCGATTCGCGATGATCTCTAGGATCAAAAAAAACGAGCGCCTTGGTCGCTCGTTTTTTTTTGCGCGCAAAAACCAAAACCAAAACCAAAACCAAAACTAAAAACTGAGCGATGAAAATGAAGCTGCGAAAAATTAAGCAATCAAATCGACGACCTATAAAAAAAGCATAAAAAGTATTAAAAAGATTGGGCTGATGTGTTTTTATGGTTTATCGCCACGCCCTGTGGCATCGGCATTACAGCGCGTTGTATCCGTACCTGATATAGGTATTTTATTTTCGCAATGGTATTGGGTTTGAGTGAGTGTGCTTGAACTTGCCAGATGTGATTGGGTCATCCGATGATCCAATGGGTGAGCCCGTCTTTTAGATCCACATGCTAAGGAATCGTTTTATGTTTCAGCCTCATGATGATGCACCATTTCCAGATTTAAACGATATTCAAACTGCTGCAGCACGATTACACGGTGCTGTGGTGAATAGCCCCTTTGTCATGTCGGAAACTATTTCTAAGAAGCTCGGGGGGCAGATTTGGCTTAAGTTTGAAAATTTACAATTTACCGCCTCATTTAAAGAACGCGGCGCATTGAATAAGTTGCTGTGTTTAAGTGATGAAGAAAAACAAGCTGGTGTGATCGCAGCCTCAGCCGGCAATCATGCTCAGGGGGTGGCTTATCATGCACAAAAAAATGGTATTGCCGCGACCATCGTGATGCCGCAAAGCACACCGAATATCAAAGTGCAGCGCGTACGTGAATATGGCGCACGGGTCATCTTGCACGGGCAAGACTTTGCAGAGGCTGCGGAAAAAATGCTGCAACTGTCTGAGCAAGAGGGCTTGAGTATCATCCATCCTTTTGATGATCGTGACATTATCGCAGGTCAGGGCAGTGTGGCACTCGAGATGCTCGAGACTCATCCTGAACTGGATATCTTGGTGGTGCCCATCGGTGGCGGTGGCTTGATTTCAGGCATGGCGATTGCAGCCAAGGCGATTCGTCCACAGATTCGGATCATTGGGGTGCAGTCAGCGGTTTATCCGAACATGGCCAAAGTGGTGTTTGATGATCAGTCGATTGCGCATCTGGGTTCTACCGTGGCCGAAGGCATCGCTGTGAAAACCCCAGGGCGATTGACTCGCAAGATTGTGGCGGAATATGTCGATGAGATCGTGGTGGTGAATGAAGACATGATCGAAGAAGCCATCGCCTTATTGCTCAATATCGAGAAAACAGTCTGTGAAGGTGCGGGTGCTGCGGGCATCGCTGCAATCATGGCACGTCCGGATTTATTCTTGGGTCATGAGGTTGGCGTGGTGTTATCGGGCGGCAATATCGATACGCGAGTGATGATTTCGGTGTTACAACGTCATCTGACCCGTAGTGGGCGTATGGTGCGTATTCGTGTGGATCTCTCTGATCATCCGGGGGCCATGGCACGTTTAACCGCGATTATTGCGGAGCAGGGCGGTAATATCTATGAGCTGCGTCATGAACGCTTTGCCGCGAGCAGTCGGGCTAAGAACAGCGCCGTGAGTATCGATATCGAATTGAAGAGCCCCACCGATCTCGGGCCATTGCTGCAAGCGATGCAACTCGAAGACTATATCGTACGTAAAGAAGATATTTAACAACGACTTCTCTTGCGCCATGTTTGGCGCAAGAGAAGTGCGTTTGAGTACTGAGCGTGGTTTAAAAAACGAACTCACTTTTCCTTGCTTTCTGCCGCTTTGGGTTGTTCCGCTGCAGGGGCAATGCCCGCTTCTTCACGTTCAGCAGCGGCTTGCGCATCACTGTCTGACTTTTTCTTTTTCGATTTCTTGGCGGTTTTTTCAGCTTCAGTGGCCTTGTCCTTTTTCTTTTTTTTCTTTTTCTTCTTCGGAATTTCCTGAAGCTGTGCACCATCTTCGATGGCTTGCCAATATTCGAGTTGTTCCATCACCGCTGCATAAATCGAATTTTTGCTATAACGGCCTTTTTTATCTAGCTTGCCCACCGGACGTGCCATTAGGATTTCTAAGGCTTGATCGATGGTGTTAATGGCATGGATATGGAATTGACCCGCAGCAACAGCATCGATCACATCTTGGCGTAACATCAAATGCTGCATGTTCTGCCGTGGAATGATCACACCTTGTTTGCCAGTCAAACCTTGCAACTGACAGGCATCGAAGAAACCTTCGATCTTGGCGTTGACGCCGCCGATCGGTTGAACTTGACCGAGTTGGTTCATGGAGCCAGTGATCGCCCAAGACTGATCAATTGGTAACTGGCTGATGGCAGAGATCAGTGCTGATAACTCCGCAACCGTGGCACTGTC
>JASLIY010000174.1 GCA_030152675.1 Acinetobacter sp. | reverse complement strand
ATTTAAAATCTTAAATGCATTGATTGGCTTGGAGCATCAAAAGGCCAGCACGACAGAGCTGTTTAAGTGGGATGGAACACCCCGTGCTTATGCCAGTTGGCAAAAAGATATGAACTTGGCTGAGGCCATGCAACTGTCGAATGTGCCGGTATATCAGGAGCTTGCACGTCGGATCGGTTTAGTTCTCATGCAACATGAACTCAATCGTATCGGCTATGGCAATCAAAACGCAGGCGCGCAAGGTGATGATTTCTGGCTGAAAGGCCCACTCAAAATCACCCCAACTCAGCAGGTGCAATTTGTCTATGCTTTGGCGACGCAGCAATTGCCTTTTGATCCTCAGGTACAGCAGCAGGTCAAGCAGATGTTACTGGTGGAGCAACGTGGCGGAACCAAGTTGTATGCCAAAAGTGGGTGGGGTTCAGCGCTCACTCCCCAAGTGGGCTGGTATGTCGGTTGGGTTGAACAAGCGGATGGCAAGATCACAGCCTTCGCCTTAAATATGCGCATGCAAGACGGGGATGATGTCGATGAGCGTAAACATTTAAGTCTCGATATCTTGGATAAACTGGAACTGATGTTTTGGTTGCGTTGAGTATTTCGCTCTAAGAGACTACGGCATCCTTCGGCCTGAGATGCTTTCATGTTTTAGGCTTTAACAGTCTAGCGTGCGAGCTGGTCGATGACTGCGATGAGCTGTGAGTACTCACTAAAGCGTGCCTTGGCTTGAGTAGAACTGATGTTTAAATTGGCTGAGGGTGGGTCAAAGCGAATCGCACTCATCCCTACGGCTTGAGCACCTTGAATATCTGCGTACTCGTTGTCTCCAATAAAAATGCATTGCTGTGCTGATAGATCCAAGTGTGAGCAAGCCAGTAAGAAAATTTCAGCTTCAGGTTTACGCAGACCGACTGCTTCGGAAACGATGATGCAGGAAAAATAATCACCTAGCCCTAAGCGGCTAAAGTTCTGCTCTTGAAAAGGTGTACGCCCATTGCTGATCAGGCCGAGCTTAAAACCTTGTTGATGTAATTTATGTAATGTTTCGGGCACTTGCTTGAAAGACTGGCAAAAATTTTGAAATTGACTTAGATATAACGCAACCAAGTCCTGCACATCATCTGGGATGTTAAATTCTAACTTCAGCTGTGCGTAGACTTGATCCTTCCATACCGCGCCATTCGCATCTAGCGCTAGAAAACGCTGGGTATATTGCTCGATTTGAGGCGTGGAAAAATGCAAGAGATCGCGTGCTTGCCAGCGACAAAATGCGATCAGTGAAGCGTGGCGATTGAGTAGGGTTTGGTCAAGGTCGAATAAGATAGCTTGGTATTTGTGAGTCATGAGGTTCTTCTTATTGATCAACGTTATTTTAAGTGGTTTGCGCGCATGATCGCGAAATGTTGGCCTAAGGAATCGTGCGATCCCTTAGGCATGAAATGAATAGATTAACGTGTTGTGCCCTAAGGTTAAACCTTAAGCTTTGAGCAACGGCTTTAAGAACTTGGCTGTATGTGACACGCTAGATTGCACCACATCTTCAGGCGTACCTTGGGCGATGATTTCACCGCCGCCAGCGCCGCCTTCAGGCCCGAGATCAATAATCCAATCCGCGGTTTTGATCACATCCAGATTATGTTCGATCACGATGATGGTATTGCCCTTGTTACGTAGCTCATGCAGGATGTCGAGCAACTTAGCGATGTCATGGAAATGTAGCCCCGTGGTCGGTTCATCCAAGACATATAACGTCTTGCCTGTATCGCGTTTGGCCAACTCACGTGCCAGTTTGACTCGCTGTGCCTCACCGCCTGAAAGCGTGGTGGCTGACTGACCTAAACGGATATAGCCGAGTCCAACTTGGTTGAGGGTTTCAAGGCGGCGATGAATCACCGGAATCGCATCAAAGAAATGCATCGCATCTTCAACGGTCATGTCGAGTACATCAGAGATATTCTTGCCTTTAAAGCCAACTTCCAAGGTTTCACGATTATAGCGTTTGCCATGACAGGCATCGCAAGGCACATACATATCCGGTAGGAAGTGCATCGCCACTTTAATCATGCCGTCACCTTCACAGGCTTCACAACGACCGCCTTTGACGTTAAATGAGAAACGTCCTGCTGCATAGCCGCGTGCTTTGGCTTCGGGTGTTTGTGCAAACAGCTCACGAATCGGAGTGAACAGCCCAGTATAAGTAGCAGGATTCGAGCGGGGTGTACGTCCGATAGGGCTTTGATCGATATCCACGACTTTATCTAAGAACTGTAAACCATCAATCGAATCAAATGCTTCCGCCGTAAGCGTGGTTGCGCCATTGAGTTGCGTTGCGGCAAGCGGTAACAAGGTGCGGTTGATCAGCGTGGATTTACCAGAACCTGAAACGCCGGTGATACAGGTCATGATCCCCAGAGGAATGGTCAGATCAACGTGTTTTAAGTTGTGACCTGAGGCACCCATGAGCTTGATTTGCTCCTCAGGTTTCGGCGCCTGCACTCGAGTTTCAGGAATGGCAATTTTTAACTTGCCAGACAAATACTTGCCCGTGAGAGAGTTTTCATTGGCGGCCAACTCATCATAAGTACCTTCAGCGATAATATGTCCGCCGTGAACACCCGCGCCTGGGCCGATATCAATAATATGATCGGCAGCACGAATCGCGTCTTCATCATGTTCCACCACCAATACGGTATTGCCCAAGTCACGCAGTCGAACGAGGGTTTCGAGCAGTCGATCGTTGTCACGTTGGTGTAGGCCAATTGACGGTTCATCCAAGACGTACATCACGCCCATCAAGCCTGCACCGATTTGTGAGGCCAGTCGAATACGCTGTGCTTCACCGCCAGACAGGGTTTCCGCAGAGCGCGATAAACTTAAATAGTTCAGACCCACAGAAACCAGGAAGTGTAGGCGTTCACGAATTTCCTTAAAAATCTTGTCCGCGACTTCACCCTTGGCACCGCTTAGATTGAGAGTTTCATAATATTGCTCAGCATCTCCGATCGACATTTGGGTGATGTCGGCGATGGTTTTGTCTTTGACTTTAACATGGCGTGAGATTTCATTTAGACGTGACCCCCCACAGGTATCACAGGCCGCATTGGATAAATACTGCGACAAGTCATCACGGACATAGTTGCTTTCAGTCTCGCGATAACGGCGCTCCAAGTGTGGCAAAATACCTTCGAAAGCTTGTACGCGCTTATGGTTGCGGCCACGCTCATCGATATAGCTGAGATCTACTTTTTCCTTGCCTGTACCTTGCAGGAACTTTTTCTGTGCATCTTTGGGCAGGTCTTTCCATGCCGTGTCCAAAGAAAGCTCAAAATGATCTGCGACTTTTTGTACCATGCTGTAATAGTAGGGACGTTGTCGATCCCAACCTCGAATCGCCCCTTGGCTAATTGAAAGTTCGGTATTGGGGATCAGTTTGTCAGGACTGAAGTGATTACGTGTGCCGAGACCATCACAGACCGGACAGGCGCCAAAGGGATTGTTAAATGAAAACAGTCGAGGTTCTAGTTCTGCCACCGCACGATCACATTCTGGGCAAGAGTGCTTGGCTGAAAAGACGCGATCTGGATGTTCGCCATTCATCCAAGTGAGTAGGGCGATATCGCCGCCTAAGCGTAGTGCGGTTTCAAAACTTTCAGCGATACGGTTGCCGAGATCATCGCGGACTTTAAATCGATCGACCACCACTTCAATGGTGTGTTTCTTCTTTTTATCCAGTTCGGGCGGGGTATCGATATCGATGATTTCACCATCGACACGCGCGCGCACAAAGCCTTGACTCTGTAACTGCTCGAATAGATTGCTGTATTCACCTTTACGATCTCTGACCACTGGGGCGAGCAGCATCAATGCGGTGCCTTCTTCGAGGGCTTTGACCGCATCAACCATTTCCGAAATGGTTTGTGCCACCATCGGCTGATCATGCTCAGGACAGAACGGTGTACCGACACGTGCATAGAGCAGGCGAAGATAGTCGTAAATTTCGGTGATGGTGCCGACGGTTGAGCGCGGGTTATGGCTGGTGGACTTCTGTTCGATCGCGATCGCGGGACTAAGCCCCTCGATCGAGTCGACTTCGGGTTTCTCCATTTGTGACAGGAACTGGCGTGCATAGGCGGACAAGGATTCCACATAGCGACGTTGGCCTTCCGCATACAGCGTATCAAATGCGAGTGATGATTTACCTGAACCCGAAAGCCCCGTAATCACCACAAATTTATCTCGTGGAATATCGAGGCTCACATTTTTTAAATTGTGAGTACGTGCGCCGCGAATACGGATGTGGCTTTGGCTCATGTATTAATCCTGGAATATTCATAAGAAAGTTATATATGATAGCGCATGAAAAATGTTCAAGCTGTTCCTGAAGATTTAATGCGACAAGTCATGTCTTTTTAATTCAATACTGTTGTGTTGATCAACTATCCGATGTGCGGTTTTGCGCCTGAAGTTGCTCTGGCCACATGCGTAAATGGTAGGCACTGTCCCAGAACAGCCACTCTAGTTCCGCACCGCGGGTATAGGCTTGATGCATTTTTTCTAAGGTATCGGCATCACAGCGTGCAGCGACTTGATCAACGGTATCAATGACTTTCTGAACAGCTTGATGGAACTCCTCACCGGCATAGGTGTCAATCCAAGCTTGGTAAGGATTGTTCGGGCTGGCATGTTGCAGAATGTCTTTGCCCACTTCGGCATAAATCCAAAAACATGGCAGCAGTGCGGCCAGTACCACAGGATAGCTGTCTGCCCATGCGGTGGCGGTCAAGAAGGTGGTGTAATGATGGCAGGCCAAACTGAGGGGAGTGGTTTCAAACTGTTGTTTGGAAATACCAAAAGTCTGCATAAAGCCATCATGCAATTCACGTTCGACGATGATCGCGACTTTGGCCGATTCGGTAAATAAAATAATCTCATCCGCGCTATAAGCTTTGGCTGCACAGACCGCCAAGGCACGACCATAGGCTTCTAAATAGTGTGCATCTTGAATCACATAATGACTAAAGGCTGCTTGACTTAAACTGCCATTGGCCAGCGCTTGATTAAACGGAAGGTCGAGCGTTTTTTGATATAAGGCAAGATTGCGTTGCCAGAGCTCTTGACTAAAGCGCATGTCGGGTTCCTGTGGGTATTCAAAGTGAGTGAAGTCTAGAAAGTGCGGCAGATCGAAAATTTCGTCGCCTTTGCACGCATTGAGGAATATAACAAGACTGCCGCCAATAAGATATCTAGGCTCAGCGGGCAGATGTGGACTTGGCCTGTGAAGACATCATCTTGCGTAAATCTGCATATATTTTCATCAGGGTTGGCGCTGATCATCTATGAAAATATTCCACAAAGTCGCGCCAATATGCGATGATGCCATTGATAAATTTTCTGTTTTTATACCCACGATTGATATGATGAATGCTTTAGAACGTCGTTCAACTTTTGCATTAAGTAGTATTTTTGCGCTGCGCATGTTGGGCTTGTTCATGATTATTCCTGTATTTGCCGTCGCAGGTCAATCATATCAACATGCCACTCCCACCCTGATCGGTCTCGCGGTCGGGGTTTATGGTTTGAGCCAAGCGCTTTTACAAATTCCATTTAGCCTTTGGGCGGATCGCTATCATCGTAAAACCTTGATCGTGATCGGGTTGCTATTGTTCGCCTTGGGCGGGGCAGTGGCAGCCATGTCAGAGAGTATCTATGGGGTGATCATTGGCCGTGCGATTGCAGGGGCGGGTGCTGTATCCGCCGTGGTGATGGCACTGTTGTCCGATGTTACCCGTGAGCAAGAACGCAGTAAGGCCATGGCCATTATGGGCATGAGCATCGGGCTGTCCTTTGTGGTGGCCTTTAGTCTGGGGCCTTGGCTCACCAGTTTGGTGGGGATTTCGGGCTTGTTTTGGGTGACGTGTATTATGGGCTTGTTGGCCATATTTATGTTATTCCTAGTGCCTAAAACCACACGTCATCACGCCACCATCCGCCAAGACTATCGTCAACAACTCAAACAAGTCTTGAAAATGGGAGACCTCAACCGTCTACATGTTTCCGTCTTTGCTTTGCATTTGTTGTTGACGGCGATGTTTATTTATTTGCCTTCACAGTTAATTGATTTTGCAGATATTCCACTGTCTAAACACGGTATGGTGTATTTACCGTTATTGGTGATCAGTCTGTTTTTTGCATTTCCGAGCATTATTTTGGCGGAAAAATACCGCAAAATGCGCGGGATTTTTATCACCGCCATTGTCTCGATTGTGGCAGGTCTGGTGGTACTGAGTTTTGGCTACCAGTCAAAATACATTTTGATCACGGGCTTGGCGCTGTTCTTTATCGCCTTTAACGTGATGGAAGCTTTGCTGCCATCGTGGTTATCCAAATCCGCACCGATCCAATCCAAAGCGACGGCGATGGGCGTGAATGCCAGCGGTCAGTTTTTAGGTGCATTTTGTGGTGGTATGCTCGGCGGTCAATTGTTGATGCTGAATAACACTTCGATTGGTTGGAGTGTACTCGCTGCTATTGCTATAATTTGGCTATTGCTCAGCTTGGGCTTAACTCAGCCACGTTATTTAAGTTCGATCGTGTTGCCTTTACCTGCGGATCAGATCGCAGATGAATGGGCATCAAAATTGTTAAAATTTCGTGGTATTGAAGAAGTCGTCATTATGTCAGATCAACAAGTGGCATACGTCAAACTCGATAAACGACAAATTGATGACACTGTACGACAAGACTTGTCGCAGTTGATGGGTAAAGATCTAGCCATTTAAGCACAATGCTATACCTTACTTAAAAGATAGAAATGAATAGGAAGATGACAGCTCATGCGTGGTGTTAATAAAGTAATTCTAGTGGGTACGCTTGGACGTGACCCAGAAACGAAAACCTTCTCTAATGGGGGGTCTCTCACTCAGTTTTCTATTGCAACCAGTGAATCATGGACGGATAAAACTTCAGGCGAGCGTAAAGAACTCACTGAATGGCATCGTATCGTGCTCAACAACCGTTTAGGTGAAATTGCGCAGCAATATTTACGTAAAGGTTCAAAAGTCTATATCGAAGGTTCTTTGCGTACACGTCAATGGACTGACCAAAATGGTCAAGAGCGTTACACCACTGAAATCCGTGGTGATCAAATGCAAATGCTCGATTCACGTCAGCAAAATGACCAAAGTGCAGGCGATTCGGGTTATAACCAACCGCGTTTTAACAACAATCAAAATCAGAACCAGCAAAACCACAATGCGCCACAAGGCGGTTATGGTCAGAACTCGGGTGGCGGTTATAACAATAACCAAGCGCAAGGTGGCTATGGCAATACCCCAGCACCAGCGCCTAGACCACAGCCTGCTGCTGCACCAGCACCAGCGGACTTAGATGATGATCTACCGTTCTAATTGCTTGATGATCCATATCCCGATCTAACGCATCCCGCGTTAGCTGCAAAAAAGCCTGACTGATGTCAGGCTTTTTTGTATGTAGAACCTGTCCCGTACTGAAATAAGTTCGTGAGTTGTCAATTGCGCAGCTCAGCATAGTCACAAGAAGAGATATTTTAAGAGACGAAGGGTTTCAAGCATTTATACCTGTTGTACTGTTTAAATAGCCGCCTATAAAAAAGTCAATATAGTTTTTTATAACCAGATTCAAATGGTCATTGAAAATGTTCTGTTGACTGTCGAGCAAATTCATCGCTGCGATGATATTTGAATTTTTGGTCAAATTGGGATGTCCTAAATAAGAGATATGCGCTGCTGCGACTATTGCGACAAAACTATTTATAAATTTTTAATATTAAAAAAGAATAATGCTGACTTTTTAATCTGTTTCCACCCTTTTATTTGTATTTTTGCGAGCGCATTGTCTTCTATATTCGCTGTCAAGCATAGCAAAACAGACTTATACACTTCGTTTCTCACAAACAACATTACTTGTGATGCACTTTTGCATGAAAAGATAAGGTGTTGTACATGTTTAGACAAGCTTAATAGTGGAGAAAGACTGACAATGAGTTGTTCTCTTAAATTAAGTAGTTTTTAAATAAATTTCTTAGATTCAGGCACTTAGTTTTGTTTTTTGTTAAAAAAAGGATTGTTGAGTTATGAAGATGAATAAATTATTTCTTGCTACAGCGATGGCGTTCAGTTTCGTAAGTTTCGCACATGCTGCAGATGATCAAGGCTCAGGTAAAGTGAACTTTATTGGTTCTATTGTAGATGCACCTTGTTCAATCAGCGGTGACTCTGATGGCCAGACTGTGAATTTGGGGCCAGTCTCAAACACAGCATTGAAAGATGGTGGTGAATCTGAAGCTGTGACATTTAACATCCAGCTTGAGCAATGTGATTTTACTGCTGGAAAGAACAAAGTAAAAACAACTTTTACTGGCGTCGTTTCATCACATGCCGTGGATAAAGAACTATTGGCGATCAGTGGTGATGCAGCGGGTGCGGGCATCGTGATCAAGACCTTTGACCATGAAGAGTTAAGTCTCGGTAAGGCCTCAAGATCTGTTGAATTGGTCGGTGAGAATCCAACTTTGGTGTATCAAGCCAGCTTAAGAGGTGGCGTAGATGAAGATGGTGCATCGGTGACGATTACTCCGGGTGCATTTACCGCTGTGGCGAACTTTGAACTCTCTTATGAGTAATCAATAAGATTTTCAATGTTGTGTGGATTGACCTGCATAACATTGAACTAAAAACTCAATAGGTGGAGTAACACAGGTGTTTTTGAATAGAAAAATTAAAATAATCGATGTGATCTTTTGGGCCGCGATCACTGTCTCTCCCAGCAGTTTGGCCAAGCCCCCCGCATCCGGTCAGGTCAATATGCGAGGGGCACTTCTTGATGCTGCATGTTCGATTGAACTTGGGGATGCAGGTCAAAGTATTAATTTTGAAAAGATTCTAAAGAGTGATGGGCTGCAGAGCAGCAATATTGTGATTGATATTCAACTGACGGATTGCGTCCTCAAACGGGACTATGCCGCCGTCGTGAATTGGAACAAATTTAAAGTGACGTTTGATGGTTTGTCCGATGGCACATTGTTTGGTTTGGAAGGCAGTAGCTCTGGTGCTGCCTATAAAATCAAAGATGAAAATGGTCGCCCAGTGATACCCGGGCAAGCATTGCCTTTGGGGAGCATGCAGCATGGCGATATGGATTTAAATTACATCATGAAATTGAGCCGTGATAGTCATCAGCCGCAGGTAAATTCTGGTGATTATCTCTCCACCTTGAAACTTAAAATGGATTACTTCTAAGTATCCCATCTAGCTGTGCTCTGCCAAATGGCTGCATTGGATCGAATGCAGCGTGATGGCTGAATTGGAAAGAATTTTACGATGTGCTTATGGGTTCAGAAGGGAGTTCTATATTTACAAATTTTAATCTTCAGTCTGCTGAGTGCGGGGAGTGCATCCATGGCTTATGCGAACCAAGAGGTTGAGTTTAATACCGATGTTCTAGATCTTCATGATCGAGACAATGTGGATTTGAGTCAGTTTTCACGTGCGGGCTATATTATGCCGGGTCGATATCAGATGGCGATTCAGATTAATAAAACATCGCTGCCGGCCATGCAGATTGAGTTTCTGCTTACTGCACAAGATAAAAATAAAAGCAGCGCCTGCATCGAGCAGGACTTGGTGGCCAAGCTCGGATTGAAACCTGAAATACTGAAAACGTTGCTCTGGACTCATCAAGATCGCTGCCTCGACTTAAGCAGTCTAGAGGGCATGACCGCGCGCGGTGATTTACCGACATCGACGCTCTATCTCAGCATTCCGCAAGCGTATTTGGAATACAGCTCTGAATATTGGGATCCGCCATCTCGTTGGGATGAGGGGATTTCAGGGCTGCTGTTCGACTATCACTTCAACTCACAAATGCAAAGAAATCAACGCGATCAAAAAAGCACAGATTATAACGTCAGTGGGATGGGCACATTTGGACTGAACTTGGATGCTTGGCGTGTGCGTGCCGACTGGCAAAGCCAATACCGAAAAACCAGCGCTGCCGATGAGCAAGGTTTTGATTGGAACCGAGTCTATGCCTATCGTGCGCTGCCACGTTTGGGCGCCAAACTGACCCTTGGGGATGATTATTTACAATCTGGAATTTTTGATGGCTTCCGCTTTGTCGGCATGAGTTTGAAGTCTGAAGACAGCATGTTGCCGCCCAACTTACGCGGTTATGCACCTGAAATCAGAGGTGTGGCCAAGAGCAATGCCTTGGTGACGATTTCACAGAAAGGGCGGGTGCTGTATGAAACCCAAGTGGCTGCCGGAGCGTTTCGAATTCAGGATCTCAATGATGCGATTACCGGTGAGTTACAGGTAAAAGTCACTGAACAAGATGGGGCAATACAAGAATTTAGCGTGAATACAGCGTCGATTCCCTATCTCACTCGTCCGGGGCTGGTGCGCTTCAAAGTCGCGGGGGGAACACCGAAAAAGTTGGCCGCGGATGATCGTGAGTTTGAATTCGCTGCTGCGGAGTTTTCTTGGGGCATCAATAATGGCTGGTCTTTATATGGCGGACTGTTGGCCAGTCCTGATTATCAAACTGCTGCGCTCGGTGTAGGCCGTGACTTGTTGGCGCTGGGCGCGATTTCGATGGATCTTACGCAGGCGCGTAGCCAACTGTCATCGGATGTGCAGCTGACAGGCAATGCCTATCGGGTCAGTTATTCCAAGAACTTTGACCGCTATGACAGTCAAGTGACTTTTGCCGGTTATCGATTTTCTGAGGAAAACTATTTAAGTCCGAGTGAGTTTATTCGTACGCGTGAACCGTCTACCTTCGGCGATAAAAATAAGAAAATGTACACCCTCACTTTGAGTAAGAATTTTCCTGAACAGGGCATGAGTCTATATGCCAATTACGATCATCAAGGTTATTGGAATCGCGAAGCCAATCATCGTTACGATTTGACCCTGTCACGCTATATCAGTCTGGGTCGATTGAATCATTTAAATCTGTCTTTGACTGCATTTCAGCATCACAACAATGGCATCAAAGACGATGGGGTGAACTTGAGTCTGTCTCTGCCTTGGAAAAACGCGACTGTGAGTTATAACGGCAGCACCGGACGTGGCGAACACAGTCATAGCGTGGGTTATTTTCATCGCGTTGATGCGCAGAATATTTATAACCTCACAGCAGGCAGCCGTAACGACGATGTGAATTTGAGTGGCTATTACAGTCATGAGGGTGATTTTAGTAAGTTCACCACCACGGCCAATTATCGCGAAAACAATAGCTTGGCCATGGGCATGAGTGTGCAAGGCGGCATGACCGTCACACCGCAAGGCGCTGCATTTCACCGTGCAAACGCCTTTGGAGCAACCCGAGTTTTATTGGATACCCAAGGCGTGGCTGAGATTCCAGTACGCAGTTATGGCAACTCAACCGTCACCAATCGTTTTGGCAAAGTGGTGCTCGCAGATATCAATAGTTATTACCGCACCCAACTGCGTGTGGACTTGAATCGCTTGGGTGAGCATGCCGAAGTGTTGAATTCGGTCACGCAAGCCACCTTGACCGAAGGCGCAATCGGTTATCGCCGCTTCGATGTGGTGGCCGGCGCCAAAGCCATGGCTGTGGTGACCCTGCAGAACGGTAAATTTCCACCCTTTGGTGCAACCATTCTGAATGCCAACAATCAGCAGGTGGGGTTGATGGAAGGTGAGGGCCGCGTCTATCTCAGTGGGATCACAAAAAATGCACTCATGTCGGTGCAGTGGGCAGGCGATGTGCAATGCAGGTTGCGCATTTCTGAGCAGCTTCATGAGGACATGCTGATGGAAACCTTATTTTTAAACTGTATGCCTGTCTCTGCTGATGCGGAGAAACGATGAGATGTGCTGTTACTTGGGGATCTGGCGCCGCGCAATGGCGCTGAATCGCTAAATCATATTTAGAGTAGAGCGACGTTAAATTAAAGTTAAATCGAAGTTAAACACTGTAGTTTTGGAGAGAATTGTAAGTGCGAAACCTATATAAAGTGCGAAATATCAACTTTAGACCATCCATCATGCTCAGCCTACTGATGGTGATTTTCACGATGCACACAGCCAGTGCCGCGATCGCATTGGATCGTACTCGGATTGTCTTCAATGCCGAACAGCCGATATTTAGCTTAACGATTAGCAATAAAAATAATCGCTTGCCCTATCTGGCACAAGCATGGATTGAAGATGAAGCAGGGGAGAAAATTCGTGGGCCGTTGACGGTCATCCCGCCCTTACAACGTCTTGAACCCAATCAAAGCAGTCAGGTGAAAGTACAGGCCATGCCGACGGCCAAGCAATTGCCGGCGGATCGAGAAACGCTGTACTACTTCAATTTAAGAGAGATTCCACCGAAAAGCGATACGCCGAACACCTTACAAATTGCATTACAAACCCGAATTAAATTGTTTTATCGCCCAGAAGCATTGGCCGTGATGTCTGAAAGCGCGCCGTGGCAGGAACAATTGACGCTAGAAAAACGAGGCGATCAATATGTGGTGAAAAATCCAACGGCATATTACGTGGTGATCGTGGATGGCAGTGCTGCGAAAGATACAGCGGGGCCTGAAGATTTTGAACCGTTGATGTTGGCGCCGTTTGCTGAGGGGGCACTGAATATTTCAGCCGCGCGTTTAGGCAGCCATCCGGTACTGACGTATGTCAATGATTATGGTGCGCGACCACAGCTCAATTTTCGCTGTGAGGCCAATCAATGTCATGTGCAGATCGATAAAAAACAATAATTTAACTTTGGCTATTGGGCAATGATGTGGTCGGATCTGTCGTCTGCTTAGGCGAGGTGATGAGAAGACGAGATGATGAGACGATGCTATGCAGTTGATGAGGAGTCTACTGATGAGAGGTTATCGCAGCCGTGTTCAGGGCTTAGGTATTTTGGCTGCGCTGTTGATCATCTGCTTATCGTTCTCGCAGACGTTATACGCCTACACCCCGAGACTGCATATTCAAGTCAATGTGCAAGTTTTGGAGCCGACCTGTACGTTTAACAATGGTCAAAGCACGATCAGGGTTGATTTTGGCAACAGCGTGCTGATCTCAGCAGTCGATGGTCAAAACTATATGCGAGATATTGTTTATTCGCTGCATTGTAGTGGTTTAAGCAATAACAGTATGCGCTTTAAGTTGAGTGGGAAAGGTGCATATAACAGTCAGTATTTGGCCACCAATAAAACTGGACTGGGCATTGTATTTTATGCCGGCGGTCGAGTGCTGCCTTTAAATGAATGGCGTAGCTTTAATTATTCTTCCCTACCGACGTTACAGTCTGCTCCGATTAAGCAGTCTGGTGTGAATCTGGCGGGTGGATCATTTTCATCAACGGCCACTTTATTGGTTGAATACCAATGATGGGCTACAGGGTGAGGCGATTCATTCAACAGATCAACACCTTGATGCTGTTGAGAGTGCTGACCTTGTTTGCACTTGGGCTAATCGCCTTAGGTGCAGCACAGGCCAAGGAAAGCAACGCCAATGCGCGCTTTAGTGGGGTATTAATTCAAGCGGCGTCTTGTGAGATTGAAGGTCATAGCACGCCGATTTTGGTTTTGTTTGGCAATGATGTGATTACCACCCGAATTAATGGACTGAATTATATGCAGAATATTGATTATAAGCTCAATTGTAGTTCAAACAACGCTGCAGGTATGCGCTTTCAAATCAAAGGGCCTGCGCTGAATTTCTCGGGTCGGCAGGTGCTCGATGCCGGCAACAATGGTCTTGGGATTGCGCTCTATCGAGACAGCGGACAAATCAATCCAAACCAATGGTATAGCTTTAATTATCCGCGGTTGCCACGACTCAGTGCAGCGCCGATCAAGCGTCAAAATGCAAATTTGACCCTCGGCCAATTTGCCGTGATATCCACCTTCATTGTGGAGTATCAATAGTGAAAGTTGCTTTGGCCGCCACTACGGGCCTGATTTATTTTCAATCTTATACGCTGCGGTGAAGACTTAAACGCGGGAATATTGAGGAGGGGACGCTGCGATGCGTGTAAATATCACAGCCATCATGTTGTTGGGGGCGAGTGCAGTATGCAGTAGTGCTGTATCTGCAAAAGAAAGCTCAATCGCCGTGTCATTCTCAGGGATGTTGGTCGATGCTGCTGCCTGTTCGATCGAGGCTAATCAACCGATTCAGGTCTCCTTTGGCAACCAAGTGGTGGTTGAGAAAATAGATGGTCTTGAGTATCAGCAAGCGATTGCGTTTCGATTGAATTGTTCTCAGCTAAATTCAACAGCTATGCGCTTGAGAATTCAGGGTAGCGCAACCCAGATTGCGGGAAGGACAGTCTTAGATGCGGGGAAAAATGGCCTCGGTATCGCACTCTATCGTAATCGCAGCAATATGAGTCCAAATGTTTGGTACAGCTTTACCTATCCCAATCCACCGACATTAACGGCCGCGCCGATCAAAAATAGCACTGCGAATTTAGAGCTGGGTAGCTTTGCAATGACGGCGACGCTCACCATTGAATATCAATGATCAGGATGTGGTTATGCAGAGTTTGACGTCGGTTCAGGTGTTGTTATTGATGCTGTTGAGTTTGTGGATGAGCATGTCTCAGCTCAAGGCTGCAGAGGAAAGCATCATCATGGGAGGAGCCTTGATCGCGCCGCCCTTATGCAAGATCAATGACGATGAAAGGGTAGATCTGAACTTTGACCGAGTCAGTATTGAGAAGATTGATGGTGTTCAGTATCGAAAAATACTCGACTACAGCATCAGCTGTGAAGATATTCCTGAAAATCATGGTGGGGTATTTAATCTGACCTTAAGTGGTAAAGCAGCATCATTTAGCCCAACGCGATCTGCGATATTGACCAACATCGATCAGTTGGCGATTCAGGTCTATCAAAATGGCAAACCTTTTGTGTTGGGGGTTCCGATTCGAATCTCATTGAATCACATTCCGATTTTAGAGGCAGTGCCGATTAAGGCGGAAGATGCAAAGCTACAGGAAAAACCTTTCGAGGCCACAGCGACTCTACAGGTAGATTTTCAATGATGGGCAAGTGGATGGGGAAGGTGAATATACCGAGGCAAGCCACTCAGAGCACACACATGCGCATGTGGAGCATCAGCCATTTGTCGCTTTGGGCCAGTCAATGTGGTCACATGATGCTGTTGTCAGTGCTGCTATTGATACTGCAACAGCCTGTGATCGCGGCAGAGAATCTGCGCTTTTATGGTGTGCTGAGTGCACAGCCCTGTGATATCGCATCCGAAGATGAAAGTATCGCAGTCCATATGCCGAGCATTCTCAATCATGCGCTGTATCAGCATCAACGTAGTGCCGGCATCTTATTTCATATCCATTTAATCGATTGCAAACCTGAGTTGGCCAACAGTGTCCGTGTGATGTTCAAGGGACAAGAAAGCAAAGAGTTGCAAGGTCTTCTGCGTATTCCCGGGATTCAACAGGCGGAGACAGGAGTTGCCATTGGTTTGGAGCAGTTGGATGGCAAGCCGGTTGCTTTTAATCAGGCGACCACTGTACAGCAGTTAAGCAGTACACATCACCAAATCAGTTTACGGGCATTTGTACAGGCTGAACCGAAGGCCATCGCCAGCAAAAGTATTGCCCTTGGGCCGTTTCATGCGATTTCGACCTTTACATTAGAGTACGAGTAGTTGAGGCCAGTACCGGCACAATCGAGGAGCGAGTGATGAAGATGATGTCAAAGCAGTGGCTGTCTAAATGGTGTTTCGTATCGGCGACATGCGTATTGCTACTCAGCCAAACTAGCGCTGCTGCTATTTATTCAACCCTATACAGTATCCAACAACATTCGGCGCTGAGCCATTCCAATGCGGGTGCCGTGACATTGGATTATCACTGGACCATTCAAGATTGGGATACCACGCCAGGCAGCAGTAGCAGTATGCTGGCCAATCCGTGTTATGGCTTAAGTGTATGTACGATTGGGATCAATCTGGCGCAGCAGGGGCAGCAAGTTTCAAGCTTGAACCTAGCAAATCCGCAATGTTATCTGACTGCGGCGGAAGGCAGTACCCGTGTGCGCAGCATGGGCGAGTTGGGTGAGCTCTATAAACGCAAATGTTCATTGCCGATCTCGGGAACGATGCAAAGCACCCAGCGTAGCGTCAGCACAGCGCCGGAATGTGTGGGATTATTTTACGCGACAACAGCAGAACCACACGCGGCTAATGCTAAAATATTGCCCGGCTCGCGATGCACCGATGTTGCGCCGCGCTTGGGCTATTGTGAGTTTGGCACTAGTCAATTAAATTTAAATCATGGGGTTTTAACCCCCGTACAAATCAGTAGTGGTAGACACAGTGTTTCGGATCAGATCGTGATTGGATGCACCCTCGATACCACTGCACAAGTTTTTTTAAATCCTTCGAGTACGATCAGTTTGGGCTCGGGGATCAGCAGTTCGATCACCAGCAATAATCGGCCGATTAATGCGATGCGGTTTTATGTGCCGAGGTGGGGTGGGATTGTGGTGCCGATTACATCGACCTTGAGCAGTACGGGAAATGTAACTGGCGGTCGGTTCTCAGGTTCGGGAACTTTAATTGTGGGTATTCCATAAGTGCAGCGCGAGGCGGATGACGGAGCTGTTGGAATGTGGGAATTGAATCGTATGGGTAGTGGTAGTCGCAAACAATGAAATCATTTTTAAAAGTGAAAAGTGTCGGTAGCGGCATGCTGCGGTTGTTAGATGACTTCTGCAAACAGAAACAGCTCAAATCCCCATTGCGACGTCATTATGGTATTGATGAGCGCATGACTTTTGGCAGTTGGTTGGCACGATTAAGATATGTTGATCGCCAATATAAAACTGAAGGCTTGGGTCTCGAAATTGGTGCCATGATTGATCCATCTTATATCGGCATCTCTGGCTATATTTCTAATTCCTGTCAGACCCTGTCGGATATCTTTGACAATTCATTGAAGTATAACAAGATTTGGTATAACTACATGCCACGTAGTGTGGTGTTTTGTGATGCTGAGGTCTGTGTCTCTTGGGGTAAACCGGCCTATGTGCAAGCGGGTTTATTTGTGCATGAAACCGCGATTTCCGAAGAGTTACAGGTGGCGATCTTTTATACCCGTTTACAGCAAATTGTGGGCGATCGTGATGTCAAATTCAGTCGGATTTATATGGCGATTCCAACACCGCACAATACCCAAAAATATGAGGATTTCTTTGGCTGTCCCATTGTATTTGATCAGGATCAAACGCAGTTTTTTCTAAATGCAGAGCTGTTAAATTTAAAAATACAGCAAACCGATCCAGTGTTGTTTGAGATCTTAAAGAAACAAGCCGATGAAATCTTAAGTACCATGTCACAAGATGATTCGATGCTTGAGATGATTAACCAAAATATTTTAGCGTCGATTCACCATAACAATGCCCATGTCGATTATGTGGCAAGCCGCATGGATATTTCTCCGCGGGCTTTGCAAAATTATTTGAAAGAAAGGAATTCATCTTTTAATGCATTGCTCAGTGAAATTCGTTTAAATCTGGCACAGCAGTATTTGCGTGACCCTAAACTGAGTTTGTTAGATGTGTCTTTTTTATTGGCTTATAAAGAACAAAGTTCATTTAATCGTGCATTTAAAAAGTGGACGGGTTATACCCCAACGCAGTGGCGTGAATATCATCAATTGACAATGTTGGCTTAGTGGGCCTTGCTGGCAAGTCGTAAAAAAATACGGCCAAATCGACCGTACCTGATGTGATATCTGCTGTATGTTGTATTGGACTTCGGTTGAAGATTCGGTCTTTAAATTAAGACTCTGGAATAATCACGATCCCGTCCATTTCAACCAATGCACCTTTAGGGAGACTGGCTACGCCTAGCGCTGCACGTGCAGGGTAGGGTTGGGCAAAGTACTCGCCCATGATCTGGTTGACCAATTGGAAGTGTGATAAATCGATCAAAAAGATATTGAGTTTCACGATATCGTTGAGTGATCCGCCCGCGGCTTCGCATACTGCTTTGACGTTGTCAAAAACGCGGCGTACTTGTGCTTCAAAACCTTCGACAAGCTCCATGCTGTATGGATCTAAGCCAATTTGGCCTGAAAGATAAAGTGTGTTGTCGACGAGAATAGCTTGAGAGTAAGTACCAATCGCAGCGGGTGCATTTTCAGTATGAATAACTTGGCGGGACATCAATATCTCCTTGTTCTGTTAAATTTCATCATAAGCTAAAGTCATGAAACTCTAAAGCTTTATTCTAATCTTTATCTTTAGCAAGCCTGAGAAACCGCAGTGAGTGTGGTTGGCATCGGTAGGCGCGTGATGCGAGGGAAACCAAACTGCATCCGCAACTCACGGATGATTTGCGCGATCTGATTACGATCACTGACCACGATATTGACGTAGGTTTTATCATCTTGAGACTGCACCATTTCGACCCCAGTTTTCGCTTTACGGCACTGATAGATCAGTTCTGAAATCTGCTCATCCGTCATCGCCATGTCGATACAGAGATAGGCGCTAAAGCTGACATCATCGACAGCTTCAGTGGTCCACTGTAGGGGCATGATGTTTTCTGGATGTAAATGCTGTTCATGCAGCAAGTTATGGCATTTGGCACGATGTACGATCAGGCCGCGACGCGACAGATGGCCTTGGATTGGATCGCCTAAAACAGGGTTACAGCAGTGTGCATATTTAACATCAATGCCATCTGTGCCTTGGATCAAACGGTCTGAGCTCAAATGCGCCTGATGATGATCTTGAGAGAACAGGTGGTTAGCAACCAATTGGGGTAATAGATCACCGACCGCAATCTGCTGAAACAACGTTTCTTTGTTCGGTACATGACGCCACTGCAACAGATCTTTCCAGTCTGCAGCAGACAAGTCATGCACGCATAAGTTAAACAGTTTGAGGGCGCGATTGAGCGCCTGTTCACCGACCAAGTACTGCTCATCATCATCTTGGTCTTTTAAAATGTTTTGCAGGGCACGACGTGCTTTCTGGGTATTGATAAAACTGAGCCAATCTGGATTCGGGGTTGCCAAGACATCGGTGATAATCTCGATCACTTGACCACTGACCAATGGCGTTGAGAGCGGTTTGATCTCACCATTGATCTTGGCACCTACGGCATGGTTGCCGAGAAAGAGACTGGCAGAATAGGCAAAGTCCACCACGGTTGCACCCTGTGGTAACTCGTGTAGCTGACCATGTGGGGTATAGACCCAAATTTTTTCTTGATGCAAATAATCCAACAAGTCATTGAAAGTGGTCTTGGCGCAAGCACCATCGATCAAGACATTGAGGTTATGCATGGACGCTTGAATGGCCGAGCGACAGGCTTGCGGTGCGTTTTCACCCAAGACCAAACCAAAACGGGCTGCTTTGCGCATCAGTTCAGTTTGTATGGTCAGCGTTAAGATGGTTTTTTCACCTTTGAGCTTGAGGGTCAATGACTGGTTGCCACCCGGAAGCGGTCGACGAATATTGTCTTCATAGCGCAGTACTTGAAAGTTTTCACGCAGTGCTTTGACCAACTCATCGCAATCGACGATGTTTTGTAAAATAATTTCAAATGCGTGGCTATGGGTGAGTTCTTGTAGATCAATTTCGTTTTTAACAAAGTGTCGGATCAATTGGATGTTGTTGTTTTTCTTTTTAATTCGACCTTCGATATCATGCTTTTCAAGCAGGTCGGCGAGGTTTTGTTCCCAAATGGCTTGGTATTTACAGCGTTCTGGTTTGGTTTGTGCGAGGGCGTTTTGAATATTGGTGAACATATCCAGATCAAGATTTTGATAGCAGAGGTTTTCGAGATTGTCTGCCATTTCGTTCATGCCGACTAAGCGTCCCATGGGTACGAAAATATCAAAAGTTTCTTGTGCAATGCGTGCGCGCTTATCTGGACGTAATGACTCTAGGGTGGTCATGTTGTGATAGCGGTCAGCCAACTTGATGATGATGACACGCGGATCTTGTAGTGTCGCTTGTAAAATCTTTCTGAAAGAGGCGGCTTTATTATATTCTTTATCACTTGAATGACTAAGTTTGGTCACGCCATCGACCAGTTCGGCCACGGTCAGTCCAAATTTTTCAGTAATATCTTCTTTACTAAAGTCCGTATCTTCAATCACGTCATGTAATAACGCAGCCATTAAAGTTTCAGTGTCGAGACGCATATGCGCCAATATACAACTGACTGCAATCGGGTGCAGGATATAGGGTTCACCACTTTTTCGGGTGACACCAGTATGTGCGATATCAGCATAATCGCAGGCAGCAAGAACACGCTCAACATCTTGTGTGCTGAGATATGCATCAATAATCAGCTTGAGCTGCTGCTTGGCTTGTCTGACCTCTTCGCCTGGCATATGACACCTAACCTAACTAAAATGTACCAATCTACTCAAATGAGCAATGCGCTTTCCAAACCTTTAATGAAAAGCATATTGCATCACTTGTCAATTTTAAAATTACAAAACGGATTATTTTTTTTAACAAAAAAAAAGCCTTTTGTCTATTGTTTGACAAGGTCAAAACAAATAAAAAGGCCTAGTACATCACTAGGCCTTGATAACTGCATTGCAAATTATTGAAAAGAAAAACCTTCCAAGTTGAGATTGTTGGCAGAAAGTGCCAAATCTAAACTTGAAGTTTGATAGTCTTGATCACGTTGTTTCAAGATATCTTTGTTCACATGCCCAGCTGCGATTTCTCTCAAAGCAACAACGGTTGGTTTGTCGTTGTCCCACTCTACAGTTGGCTCAATACCTTGACGTGCCAATTGACGCGCACGTTTGCTTGCCACTAGTACAAGCTCAAAGCGGTTGTCTACATGGTCTAAACAATCTTCTACGGTTACGCGTGCCATAACAATTCTCGTGTGAATGTAAAAATTTTAAACGGATCATGCAGTATAAAATGCTTTACGCATAGACTCAAGTTGAATCACGACTGCGGTGTAATTAATTTTTGAATCAAGTCATGATGGCGAACGGCCTGTTGCTTGAGCTTCAAGCGGTTGGCATTGATCACAGACTCTAAATCATGCAGGGCTTTATTGAAGTCATCATTGATAATGATGTAGTCAAAGTTGGTGTATTGCTGCATATCTTCAACGGCACAGCTTAAACGGTGTTCGATCACATCGACTGCATCGGTGCCACGATTGGACAGGCGCTGACGCAAATCAAATTGAGAAGGCGGTAAAATAAAAATTTGCTTAGATTCAGGAAAAAGCTGACGCACCTGTTCTGCACCTTGCCAATCGATCTCTAACAGTACGTCATGGCCTTTGGCCAATTGATCTCTCACAGTCATTTGTGAAGTGCCATAGTAGTTACCGAAGACTTCAGCGTATTCGATAAATCCACCTTCAGAGACTTGTTCGAGAAACAGTTCTTTGGCCGTAAAGTGATAATGCACGCCTTCAAGTTCGCCGGGGCGTTGTTGTCGGGTGGTATGTGAAACAGAAACGTGTAAATTGCTCACACGCTCAAGTAGGGCTTTAACCAATGATGTTTTGCCTGTTCCTGAGGCAGCAGAAACGACAAACAAGAGACCCGACATGATATTTTTCCTGATATGATAAAATATCTTCTCTATTTTAGAGCAGACGCGATTC
>JASLIY010000173.1 GCA_030152675.1 Acinetobacter sp. | reverse complement strand
TTAACAAAAAACCTCACCTGCCCAATGTGGCAGATGCGGTAGCTTGTTGTTTAAAGTGATTTTTGAGCTGTGACTAACGCTCCCGTAATGCTTCTTTGGCTTTGTTAAATGGTTTCAACAAATACTCAAGCACTGTCTTCTCACCGGTCTGAATATCGACTGTGGCCACCATACCCGGCGTGATCGCAAAGGAGTTCCCTGCTTTGTTATAGAGTTTGTCGCTGTCGGTACGGATATAGACTCGATAATAAAACTGATCCTGCTTGACCTCATCTCGGATGGTATCTGGCGAAATCAAGGTCACCTGACCTTTCAGCGCACCATAAATAGAATAATCATAGGCGGTGATCTTGACCAAAGCCGTTTGCCCCGGATGGATAAAGGCGATATCACGCGGTGAAATCCGTGCTTCAATCAACAACTGATCTTGTAAAGGTACAAGCGTCATCAACTTCCCATTTTGCGGAATCACCCCACCCAAGGTCATGACATCAATTTCTTTAACGATCCCACGCGCTGGCGCTTTAAAGGTGGTGCGATCCAAGGTATCCGATCTGCCCTTGACCACCTGTTGCTGCTGTTCGATATCGGTACTGGCCTTGGCCAATTCTTCACGGGCTTTGACCAGATACTGATTGCGTAGATCACTGATTTGATTGCGCAGTTCATTGGCTTGGCGCTTTAAGCGCAGCACTTCAACTTCACTGGCCGCACCTTTGTCCACCAAAGGTTCCGTCATGCGTAATTCTTGTTCAACCAAGGACAACGCTCTTTGTAAACCGGTAACCGAAGCGTCCAAATTTTGACGACGTGAGTGATAAAGCTGAGTTTGTTCACGCACCAATTCGGTTTCTTTTTTGACTGCATCCGGAAATACCAAGGCCGTGCCGTTCACTTCGGCACGTAGTCGTGCTGCTGTTGCTTGGGCAGACACCAATAAAGACTGCGACTCTCCGACATTGGAGGCAAATCGGGTCGGATCGAGCTGAGCCAAGACTTGGCCTTTTTGCACGATATCGCCCTCTTTGACATTCAGGCTGGTCAAGATCCCGCCCTCTAAGGACTGAATCACTTGATCTTTAGAAGAAGGTACCACTTTACCGGTACCGGTCGAGACTTCCTCCAGTTGAAAAAACCACGCCCATACAAATAGAATCAAGAATCCAATACCCATGATCCAAATCATAAAACTGGATTTGGGTAAGGGTGGTGCTTGATGAGAAAGATTTAATGCCCGAGCGTGCTTTTTAGATGAATCACTCATGCCTCAACTCCTTCTTTAGCTAATGCTGATTTGGGATGTGATTGATTTAAAATTTGATCTCGTGGTCCATCCATCACGATACGACCGTTGTTGACCACGATAATCCGATCCACCAATTCCAATACGGCACGACGATGGGTCGCCACCACCAAAGTACGGTGTGCAAGCCATTGCTTGAGATGCTCAATCAGTTGACGTTCTGCAATATCATCCAGCGAGGCACTCGGTTCATCTAATAACAAAATATTCGGTTGACAGACCAATAGTCGCGTGAGCAATAGCGCCTGACGCTGCCCCCCAGAGAAACCACCACCGCCTTCTAAAACAATATGATCTAGGCCCTCTTTTTTGCCCTCAACAATTGACATCGCACCTGTCATTTTCAAGACTTTAAACAATTCATCATCTGTGGTTTGTGGTGCACCCATGATTAAATTCTCACGGATCGAGCCATAAAATAAATGTGCATGTTGGTTGAGCAAGCCCATATCACGGCGTACATCAGCAGGATCAAGCAAGGTTAAATCAATACCATCCAGCTGAATCTTGCCTTGGGTTGGAGTTTGCATGCCTGAAAGCAGCTGCAATAATGTCGACTTGCCAGCGCCATTACGTCCTAAAATTGCGACTTTCTCACCCGCTTGAATATTAAGTTTGTCGATGGTGAGTAAAGGCTGTGGATCATCTTCTGCATATTTAAAGCTCACCGCATCAAATTGATAATCTCCATGCAATGCCGCTCGTTGAATCAATTGCGCATGTGCTGGTTGATCAACCGACTTTTTCATCAACTCATCCAAACTTTGCTTGGCAGTCTTTGCCTGTTGCCACTTACCCAAGACCGAGGTGATCTGCGAAATCGGCGCCAACATCCGCGTAGACAGGATCGAACAGGCCACCAAAGCACCGGTGGTCATGTCACCTTTCATCACCGCAAAAGCCCCGACCAAAACCACGATGGCAAAGGTCAAGCCTTGAATCTTCTGGGTCCATGTTGCAGTGAAATTAACGATTTTACGTTGCTGCATACTGATATCTGCAGCCACTTCATTCATATGATTCCATTGATTTTGAAATCTCGATTCGGCACGTAACAGTTTGATATCTTCAATGCCCTGCACCGATTCGACCAAGATCGCATTACGAATCGAAGATTCACGCATGCCCTCTTGTGCCAATCTCGCCAAGGGTTTTTGGATCAAAATACTTGGAATAATCATCAAGGGGACGATCACCAACATCACCCAAAACAAGTTACCGCCGATCAACCAAAAGATACCCAAGAACAATAAGAAAAATGGCAGATCTGCAATCGCACTGATCGTGGTTGAGGTCGCCATTTCCCGAACACCCTCGACTTCACGAATTTGTGAAATAAAAGTTCCAGTGGATTTGGAGCGTTCACTGTTCTTAATCCGTAGCGCATGGCCAAAGACCCGATCAGAAACTCGTAGATCCGCACGCTTACCCACCATATCCGAGAGGTAGGCGCGTGATAGGCGCAATACAAATTCAAATACAGCCGCAATCATGACTCCGCCAAACAATACCCATAAGGTGGGGATCGATTGCGACGGGACCACACGATCGTAAACGTTCATGGAAAATAAAATGGTCGCCAAAGCCAAGACATTGGCGATTAAGGAGGCAAACATGATATCGATATAGCGTTTCCAGTCCGCTAAGGCGATCTCCCAAAACCAGTTTTTCTCATAAGGTTTGATGTATTCATCAATCCGTGCATCGGGAATCGAGGTTTCTGGCCGGAGGATATACGCTACGTCGATCAGCTCGACAATATCATCCAAAGCAACGCTTTGCGCCAAACCTTGATCACCACTGAGTTGCAGACTGAGATTGCCTACTGAGTCGACTTTATCAATCACGCCGACCTGACCATTTTTAAAACCAATCACGATCGGTAAACGCCATGGATTGAGCATGTCCGAACTGAACTCGGACTTGCGCAAACTGAGGCCAACTTGACGACAGATCAGTTGTAATACATCGTCGATGGTTTGATGACTACTCCAATTCAGTTGTAAACGTATCCGCTCTTCTGAGGATTCAATTCGATAATGTTTTGCAACCGTCAAAACTGCTTGTAACCAAGGTTGGGGATTAATGGGACTGCTCATGGTTGTATTTCTACCCCTTGAATAGAAAGCTGGTTCAGCTGATATACATCACGGGATTTTCCTGTCACTGCGATGAACTGCACTAAGCTGTCATAGATGTCATAACGAATATTTTCAAGCTGCATATTGGTGCTATGAATCGCCTGTTCGGCGTTGAGCAGATCCAATACGGTCCGCGTACCGAGCTTGTATTGTTCTTGATAAAGTTCTTTGGTTCGGATACTGATGGCTTGTTGGGTGCTCAATACCGTCAACTGCCGTTGTTTATTTTCAATATTTTCACGAGTGGCACGGGTTTGATTGACGACATCAAGATAGACGTTATTGACCTGCGCT
>JASLIY010000155.1 GCA_030152675.1 Acinetobacter sp. | reverse complement strand
CACATCGCCCAAAATACCGCGAGACATGACATAGGCTTGGCTAAATGGATCTTGATTGCTGAGCGCATAAACCCGTGACTGCGCCCCGACCCGAAATAAAGCGATTTGCTGCGTACCCAACAAGGCCGCCACACCAGTATTCGGGGTGATATCGTTGAGGGCACAGACCTGAACCCATGCCGTATCAGCATCTGTGGCAAGCGGTTTGTTCAAGCAATGCATGTTGCTTCTCCCTGTACTGGCTTGAGATAAAATCATTTCCTGCATCTCCCTCATACCTCGAGCAAGTGGATGCGTTGTGCATCCTCAGTAATCGCGGCGTTAAGATCTTGATGGATGTCTGCGTGTGCATCGGATGTGGCCGGCGGATTCAATTGTCGTTCTGCTGCTGTGAGCGGGCGGATTTGACCGCGCTGTTTTGCAAATTGAATATGAGGATCTGCCTGCTGTTTGGCATTCACAAACGTCTCAAAGCGCTGGCGTACCTCTGGATCTTCAATCGCCGTCCGCCATTCATCCTGATACGTCCCCACCACATGCGCCATACGCGCTTGCAACTCTGCGGCCAAGCCCAAACTGTCTTCAACAATCACCGCTTTGAGATAGTCCAATCCGCCTTCTAAGTTGTCACGCCAGACACTGGTGCGTTGTAAGCGATCCGCGGTTTCGATATAAAACATAAAAAAGCGGTCGATGTAGGCCACCAGCGTTTGGGTATCCAAATCCGAAGCCAGCAGTTCTGCATGCCGTGGTTTCATGCCACCATTGCCACAGACATAAAGATTCCACCCTTTTTCAGTGGCGATAATGCCCACATCTTTACTCTGCGCTTCCGCACATTCACGGGTACATCCGGAAACAGCCATTTTTAATTTATGTGGTGAACGTAAGCCCTTGTAGCGGTTCTCTAAAAAGATCGCCAAGCCCATCGAGTCATCCACACCATAACGGCACCAATCACGACCGACGCAGGATTTCACCGTGCGTAAGGATTTTCCATAGGCATGTCCCGACTCAAATCCAGCTTGTATCAACTCCTCCCAAATCAGCGGCAACTGATGCAACTGTGCGCCAAACAAATCAATCCGCTGACCACCCGTGATCTTGGTATAGAGCTTATATTTCTTCGCCACTTGGCCGATCAGCATCAAACCATCGGGGCTAATCTCACCGCCCGGAATACGCGGCACCACGGAATAAGAACCGTCTTTTTGAATATTGCCCAAGTAGTAGTCATTGCTGTCCTGAAGTCCGGCATGGCTGGGCTTGAGCACAAAATCGTTCCAGCATGAGGCCAAAATGTTTGCCACTGTGGGTTTGCAAATATCACAGCCCATGCCCTGTCCATAAGCGGCCAGCAGCGCATCGAAACTTTTGATTTGATTGACGCGCACCAAGTGGTATAAGCCTTGACGCGAATAAGCAAAATGCTCACAGAGATGATTGTTGACGCTCACGCCTTGGCGCTTGAGTTCGGATTTCAACACTTGACCGACCAATGCCGCACATCCGCCACAGGCGGTTGCTGCTTTGCTGCATTTTTTTAGTGCGCCCAACGAGGTCGCCCCAGCATCAATGGCTTGGCATAGATCGCCCTTAGAGACATTGTTACATGAGCAGACCGTCGCAGTGTCGGGCAAGAGATCCACACCACTGCCCCCAGATTGTGCCGCACTGGCTTTCATACCAGGCATGATCAGACTTTCTGGTTGCGGTGGTAATGCAGTTTGATTCAGCATCATCTGCAGCAGCTCATGATATTCCGCGGCACAGCCCACTAACACGGCGCCCAAGAGTTGGGTTTTCTCGGCATTGACCACAACTTTCTTATAAATCAGCGCAGCCTCATCGGCGTAGAAATAACTCAATGCATCCGCCGTCTGAGCATGTGCATCACCGATTGAGGCCACATCTACACCCATCAATTTCAGCTTGGTGCTCATATCCGCCCCCTGAAAACGCGGACTGTCTGGACTGCTATCTGAAGCATTGCCTGAATTGGCTGGGTCGGTGAGATGTTCTGAAGGATGGGATATGGATTGCATCAAGTGCTGTGCTGCAATGCGTGCCATGTCATAGCCCGGTGCCACCAAGCCATAGATTTTATTGTTCCACAGTGCGCACTCACCAATGGCATAAATATCAGGATCGGTAGTTTGACACTGGTCATTGATCACGATGCCGCCCCGCTCGCCCACCAACAGCTCACTTTGTCTGGCCAATTCATCACGGGGACGAATCCCAGCAGAGAACACGATCACATCGGTATCGAGCTGTGTGCCATCGGCGAAGTGGAGGCACAACTGACCCTGCTCAGAAGATTCAATCACTTGCGTGCTTTTCTGGGTATGCACATGTACGCCCAATTGTTCGATCTTGCGGCGAAGCACCTTGCCCCCCAGATCATCGATCTGTACGGCCATCAAGCGTGGGGCAAACTCCACCACATGCGTATCCAGTTGAAGATCATGCAATGCTTTGGCAGCCTCCAGCCCCAAGAGCCCTCCACCGATCACCACCCCAGTCTTGGCCTTCAAACTGGCGGCACGGATCGCATCAAGGTCGGCAAGGGTTCGATAAACAAAACAATTCGGATGGTCATGGCCTGTGATCGGCGGCACAAATGCAGAAGAACCGGTGGCCAAGACCAGTTTGTCATAGGCAAAGATCTCGCCCTGATCGCTGGTGACTGTTTTATTCTTCCGATCAATGTGAATGGCTTGGGTCGACAAACGTAGATCAATGCCATAGGCATCAGCGAAATCAGCCCGCGCTAAGGATAAGTCTTTGGCGCTACGACCCGACAAATAAGAGGTCAGTTGCACACGGTCATAGGCGATGCAGGGCTCTTCGGCCAAGATGGTGATTTCGAGTTCATCATCTGCAGCGTCAAGTACAGTTTCAATCAGTTTGTGGCCAACCATCCCGTGGCCAATCATGAGCAATTTCATCGTATTCTTCCTTTTTATTTTGCTTTGGCTTTTGCACTTGGCGACATAAGCTTGAACTCAATGTGGCTCATGTCGGCATCTGGCCACGTTGCTGCAGGGCTTGTTCAAACAGTTGTTGTTCTTTGCGTTTATGTTCAACTGAGAAACGGATCATCAGCACCAAGATCGCAGCGACCAGCACCAAGCCCCCGAGCACCAGCAAGCTGCTTTGAATATCCAGCATGCCTTTAAGTAAAAACCCCGCC
>JASLIY010000348.1 GCA_030152675.1 Acinetobacter sp. | reverse complement strand
TCGACTACAGTGGCATCGTCGCCTATTGGAAACAGCGCTTGGCAGATCAATATCAGATGCAGGGATTTGAACAAGATGAGTGGGTGGCGGGTTAAGCAGGGGAGTGCAACAAGGGAGCTTGCGCTCCCTTGTGTTATGTTTCTAAAGTCTAAATCTCTTCATCAAACTGTTTTATCCGACGTTGGCGTTGCCACGGCAATGGACGATTAATGGCTTCAGGCACATCGCCGCCCATGGAACGTAAACGCAAGTGCAGGGCAGCTTGAGCGATTAAGTTGGCGGATACTGGCGCGGTGATAAAGGCCAAGAAGGTAATCAAGAGTTCAGCAAAGCCAAATTGACCATGCGCCCCAGCATAGACCATGGCTGCGATCAAAAAGCTGCCCAGACCTAAGGTGCTGGACTTCGTCGGTGCATGTAGCCGCATAAACAAATCGGGTAGGCGGAGCATGCCGATCCCACCGACCAAGGTAAAGAATGCGCCGATGATCAGGAAGAAAGAAATAATAATTTCCAGTGCAAGTTGCATAATTTTCTCCTAATCGATCACATGGCCAGTGGTGAAATAACGCGCCAATGCTGCGGTCGAGACAAAGCCCAACATCGCAACCAAGAGCGCCCCTTCAAACATCGAGGTGCTGGTCCAGTAGATCCCTAAGATGATGATCAAGCAGGTAGCATTGAGAAACAAAGTGTCCAGTGCCAGCAAACGATCCACGATTGAAGGCCCCATGATCAGGCGGATCAAGCACAGCAGCATCGAAATCGTGACCCCGAGCAGCGCAATGCCGAGGGCATAAGGCAAGATGATCATGATTTTTCTCCTTGCTGCACATTAAAGATCGCCAGTAATGGTGCTTCATAACGGGTCTTGATATCGTGGATGTCCGCATCAGGATCGTCACAGCTCAGTGCATGTACCAAGATGTCTCCGCGTTCCTGATCGATGCCCGCGGTGACGGTGCCTGGCGTGGTAGTGATGATCATCGCCAATAAGGTATTGACATGTTCATGGTCAGTATCCAAAGGCACACGATACCATTTCGGGGTCAGGTTCTTCATCGGACCCAACACCTGTTTGGCAACGATGATGTTGGAGCGAATGATATCTTTGAGCACCACAAAAAACAGTTTCAATGCCAAGCCCCATTGAATATTGGGGGTGCGTATGATGAAGGGCTGTACCATTTTCGGGATCAATAGACCGAGGATCAGCGCCATGGTGATATCAAACAGTTCAGCACTTTGCGACAACATCAGCCAGGCCACTGCCACCAATACCGTCACAAAAGGATGCGGGATATAGGTGTCGATAAAAGAGCGAGTATGCTTTTTCATTTATGGCTCCATCGGCGTAAGTAGTTCTGGCGCAGCTTTCAGTTGTTCTTGCTTGGACGGATCTTGTTTGGATTGCTCAAGGCCTTGGGCCTGTTTTTGCAACTGGATCTGCTCTTGCTTGAACGGTGAAATATGCTCGCCTTGCAAGGTCTTCTCGCTGATCAAATACGGAATCGTCGGTGCATAGATATCATCTGATTCACCTGCATATTTGGTTTCAGGCAAATACAGCGGATCAAAAGGTTGCACACTGATGACTTCGCCATCTTGATCTGTTTTTAAGACCGCTTGGATATAGCCTTGGCTATTGGCGATTTGCAGACCGGTTTTTTCCACATAGTGAATGATCGGTGCGGCAAAGACCACATACAGCATCAAGCCACCCAATAACACATAAATGGTTTTATCATTACGTGCTGGTGCTTTGCCCGGCAGGGTTTGATAGTCGAGATAGCCAGCCTCTTTCGGGTTGTCCTCAGGGGCTGTGGCGCGCCAAAACAGGATAAATCCAGCGCGGGTAAAGGCGATGATACTGAGCAAACTCACCAACAAAAGTGTGGCAATCACCCAACCTTGTGCATAAAAACCACTGCTGGCTTTGAGGATCAAGACCTTGCCCCAGAAACCACTGAAGGGGGGAAGACCTGCCATCATCAGCGCAATGATAAAGAAGCTCATCGACACCGCAAATTGTTGTTTCATGCGCGGTGCAACTTTGAGGTGATCTTTAAATTCGCCACGCTGTGAGGTGATCCAACCACAGAGCAGATAAAATGCCGCCGCAATCAAGGTACTGTGTACCAAGTAATACAGGGCTGCTGCCCATGCAGTGCTGTCCATCATGGCGATCGCAGTGAGGATGGTCCCGATGGATGACAGCACCATAAAGCCGACAAAGCGACGTAAACGGTCTGCGGCCAATGCACCCATCACCCCATAGAGCGAAGTCAGTAGTGCCAATGGCAACAGCCATGTGCTTAAAATCTGCTGGCTGAGTTCATCATGAAACACGGTCGCGTTGACACGCAAAATCGCATAGACGCCGACTTTGGTCATGATGGTAAATAAGGCAGCTACGGGCGTGGTGGCGACCGCATAGGTTTTCGGTAACCAGAAGCCGACCGGTAAAATCGCAGCTTTGATCCCAAACACCACGAACAGCAACAGGCCGCCTGCGGTTGCCAAACGATGTTGATCCTCAGGCAGTAAGGGCATCATGCGCGCCACATCGGTCATGTTGAGACTGCCGACGCTGCCGTAAATCATGCCGAGGCCGATCAGGAACAGGGCAGAGGCCAGCAAGTTGATACTGACGTAGTGGATACCGAGTTGGAAACGTGCTTTGCCTTGACCATGCAGCAGTAGGACATAAGACGCCATCAACAGGATTTCAAAGAATACAAACAGGTTAAATAAGTCACCGGTCAGGAAGGCACCGCATAGTCCCATGAGCAAGAAGTGCGACATGGCATGAAAATAACGCCCGCGTTCATCCCATTGCTTACTGGCAAACCACAGCAGTGGAGCCGCCAGCGCATAGGTTAATAGCACCATCATGGCCGAGAGACGATCCAAGACCAAGACGATGCCAAATGGCGCGGTCCACTCACCGAGTTGATAGACGATGAGTTGGCCTTGGTTGGCTTGGATGACATAGTTGATCGCAGTGGCTAAACCGAGCAGCACCGAGACCAAACTCAGCCCGCGACGCCACGGCTGACGCCAGTCTTGGGCCAGTGAGCCCGAGCCTGGATTGCCCAAGATCACCAAAACAAAGGCGGTAAACGCCGGAATTAAAATTGCAAAAATTGGGGTATGGGTGTGCCAAAATTCTAGAAAATTCATCATTCAGGCTCATCCTCGCGTGGATCTGGCGTGGTGACATCCTCTTTGGAGTCGACATGATCGTTACCCGATTCATAACGACTCCGTAAGGCCAACTGCACGATGAATGCAGTGGTGGCAAAACCAATCACAATTGCAGTTAAAACCAGGGCTTGTGGCAGTGGGTCAGTGACGCGACTGGCATCTGTCAGCAGCGCAGGTGCGCTGAGCTGGATACGGCCCATGGCAAATAAAAATAAGTTTACGGCATAACCAATCACCGCTAAGCCGAGCACCACCGGAAAGGTACGTGCGCGAAGGATCAAATACACCCCTGTCGCGACCAGTAATCCAATCGCAGTGGCCAGTAAAAACTCTAAACTGATCATGAATTACTCCTTTGGTGGAAGTGGGCCGGCCATACTGGAATGACGAGAGTCACCCAATACAGAAATCAATAACATCGCTGCGCCGACCACGGTGGCATAGACCCCGAGGTCAAATGCAGCCGCAGATGCAAGATGCATGGTGCTAAAGATTTGCGGCTCGACATAGATATGCGCGCTGGTCAGGAACGGACGTCCCCAATACCATGCCGCAACCCCTGCAATTCCAGCGATGAGCAAACCACTCCCGATCCAAGTTTCATAACGTCGACCAGAGTTGGCTTTGAGCAGCTTCTCGGCATCGTCTTGACCCAGCGCAATGTATTGAATAATCAATGCCATCGCCGTGATCAAACCGGCAATAAAGCCGCCGCCCGGATAGTTATGCCCGCGTAGGAAGATATATAAACTCACCACCAGCGCCAAAGGAAGAACCCAAGAGGCGGTCATACGGAACATCAGCGGGGAGGGGTTAAAACGATAGGTCAGCCCTTGGGTGATGGTGGTGCCGTGTTCACGCATACCATCCATCATGCACAGTGCCCCAATCGCAGCGATCCCGAGTACGGTGATTTCACCGAAGGTATCGAAGCCACGGAAGTCGACCAAGATCACGTTGACCACGTTTGAACCACCGCCAAGCGGGAGCGATTGCTGGATAAAGAACCATGAAATACTTTGATGATCACGCGTGAGCAGTAACCATGCGATCCAACCAATCCCAACACCGGCCACGATGGCGATGACACTGTCGCGCCAACGACGGCTGCGGCTTGATTCGTAGGCCGTTAACTGCGGCAACAACGACAGGCTCATGAGCAGCAGTACGGTGGTGACCACATCAACGGTGATTTGTGTGAGTGCCAGATCCGGTGCAGACAAGGCCACAAAGACCATGGTCACCACCAGACCGATTGCACCACTGATCAAGACTGCTTTGATACGTTCGTGATGGAACCACAACATCATCCAGCAGGCGGAGAACAACAGCATCCACAACACGATGGCGATAAAGGGCGCATGGGTCAATTCACGACTGCCCATGTCTAAGTTTTGATTGATTAAGGGTGCGGCAACCAAGGCGATACTAAACACCACGATGCAGAGCAGATAGTTCTGTAATGAACCAGTTTCCGTTCTTTTCTTGATCACACGTGCAACATTGAGCAGTTGTTTTAAGCTATTTTCAAAGATTAATTTGCCTTGAAATGCACCCAAGTGCTCATCCAGATCAATTCGTTTGATGCGGTTGTCACGTGCCAAGATAAAGTAGAACATGATCCCGCCAGCAAGGGCGATCACACTCATCAATAACGGTGCGTTGATACCATGCCAGATCGCTAGCTTGACGGGTGCAAGATCCGCGATTTGGGTACTTGCGGCGGTACCGGCATTGACGATCGGACCGACCAGCAGCGCAGGGAAAAGACCGACCAAGATACACAAGCTTGCCAATAATATCGCAGGTGCACGCATGCCCAATGGTGGCTCATGCGCGTCTTTGTTGGGTACTTCACGACCGACTGGGCCATTGAAAAATACCCCATGCACCAAACGAGTGGAGTAGGCCACGGCACAGAGTCCGGCCACGGTTGCCACGATGGCACCCAGGATCAGATAAGGACCGCTGAGATTGGCCAACAGTTCGGTAAAGAACATTTCTTTGGACAAGAAGCCGTTGGTCAATGGCACACCGGCCATCGATGCCGCCGTGATCATGACCAGCGTGCCGGTAAATGGCAGCAGTTGCCAAATCCCACTGAGCTTACGCAGATCACGGGTTTGGGTTTCGTGGTCAATGATCCCAGCCAACATAAACAGCGCTGCTTTAAAGGTGGCGTGGTTAATAATATGGAAGATCGCCGCAGCAACCGCCAAGGGTGAACCGATTCCGAGTAAACAGATGATCAGACCCAAATGGCTGATGGTGGAGTAGGCCAAGAGCCCTTTTAAATCTTCTTTAAAGATGGCGAAAAACGCAGCCATACAGAAAGTGAAGAGACCAATGGTGGTGACGATATTGTGGAACAGCGCAGAACCGACAAAGATCGGCAACAGACGTGCCAATAAAAAGATCCCGGCTTTGACCATGGTGGCAGAGTGTAGATACGCCGAGACTGGCGTCGGTGCGGCCATGGCATTTGGGAGCCAGAAATGAAAGGGAAATTGCGCACTTTTGGTAAATGCACCGAGCAGCACCAGCCCTAAGATCGGGATAAATAAAGGATCGTTTTGGATCACAGCACCCATCGTCAAGATCTGATCGATTTCATAGGTGCCGGTGACTTGACCCAATAAGATAAATGCCCCGAGCAGCGCCAAACCGCCCATGCCGGTGATGGTCATGGCCATACGTGCGCCACGTTGCGCGGCATCGTAATTGCTCCAATACCCGACCAACAAGAACGAAGAGATACTGGTCAATTCCCAAAAGACCAACAAGATCATTAAATTATTAGAAAGCGAAATCCCAAGCATGGCTGCCATAAACAGCATCAGCAGGATATAAAGTTTACTCAGTGAATTTTGAGGACTTAAATAATAATACGCATAGATATAAATGAGGGTGCCGATCCCAGTGATCAGCAAAGCGAAAATCAAACCTAGTGCGTCGAGACGGAAGCTGAAATCAATGCCCAACTGGGTGAGCCAAGGCCAGCTTTCCATCAGACTCGCGCCTTGAAAAACCTGCTTTGCCTGAGTCAGTAACAAGATGAAACTGGTTAAACTGACTCCAATAGCCCCTAAGGCAGTCACCCCGCGTGAAAATCTCTTCAGCCACGAGACTAGGGTAGTGCCAAGTATTAAGGGTAACAATATAATAATCGGTAGCACACTCGTATCCAATGTCGTGAATAGGCCGAAACCTAGTGTGAATCTTATCTTTCAAGGATTACAGGAGCCC
>JASLIY010000015.1 GCA_030152675.1 Acinetobacter sp. | reverse complement strand
ATCCAGAGTGTTGAAGCCGATTGTCTTGAGCATGCTATGTATAGCAAGTTTGTCTGGTTGTAGTTTTATTTCTGGTGGCACTGGAAGCTCGCCTGTAGGTACGGAAAGCGGTGTGCGTTCTTTGGGCCAAGTGTTTATTGATTCTTCGATTGAACGTACTGCCAAAATTAATCTATATAAATTGGATTCGCGATTTAAACAATCTCGCGTGAATATCAATAGTTTTCATTCTAATGTCTTACTCACTGGGCAAGTGCCTGATGCGCACTTAAAACAATTGGCAGAAGACAATGTCCGCGCCATGAGTGATGTAAAAACCATTCATAACTATATGACGGTCGGCAACCAAATCAGCTACGGCACCATCATGCAAGACTCAACTGTCACTGCCAACACACGTGGTTTATTGATGCGTGCGCCGGTGGTCTCTGACAGTAAAGTGGCAGTGCATACCGAAGATGGCGTGCTGTATGTGATGGGACGTTTAAATTCACCTGAGATCACTGATCTGAACGATGTGCTGACCAAAGTCGGCAATGTCACCAAGATTGTCACCCTGATCGACAACACCCAAGATCCAAACAGCTATGCGCAACCGCAAGGCAATGCTTTAGGCCAAGCTGCAAGTTATGCTCAACCCACAGTTGAGACGCCTGTCGCGATTGATCCTAATGCTGAGCAATATCCTGAACAAAACTCAGGACAAAACGCTGGACAAAATAGTGTTCAACCTTAAAACCGGTACATTGCCGGATTTTGCACGTCAAAAAATCCAGAGTCTGCGCAGCCAACTACAGAAAATCAAACTCTATGATGTGGGGAGTTTGGCGCTGAATCGCTTAAGTTCGCGCAAAAACTATCGACTGCAGGAAAATATCGCCTACGGCTTTAAGGCCAGACAACGTCTTGATCTCTATGTGTCACGTGTCAATCGCTATGCTGAGCATCCCTTGGTGCTGTTCGTCTATGGTGGGGCATGGTCACGAGGGGATAAGCGCAGTTATCGTTTCCTCGGTGAGGCGCTCACGCGCTATGGCTACGATGTGGCAGTGGTGAACTATCATCATGCACCCACCCATCAGTTTCCGAGCTTTGTCGATGATCTCGCCGTGGCACTCGACTACTTGGACAGACAGCAGCATAAACTCGGAATCAACTGTCAGGATATTGCTTTGATGGGGCATTCGGCAGGGGCATTTAATATTGCTTCATTGTTGTATCATCCGCACTCCATCGCCTGTGATCGCTTGGATGCGATTCGTGCCATGATCGGTATTGCAGGGCCTTATCATTTTGACTATCTCGGTGATCCATTGGCACAAGATGCCTTTGATCAAAGCGTGCCGTATCAGCAGGTAATGCCGTATTATTTTGTTCAGCCCAATGCGGTTCGACATTATCTGTTTTTAGCGGCCAATGACAGTATCGTCAAAGATCAAAACAGTCTCGATCTACAACAACAGTTGCTTGCGGTGGGCAATCACTGTGCGCTTGAAGTGATTCCACGCACTGGCCATATCTCGATCATGGGCAGTATTGCCAGTGTATTTAATCGCTTTTTTGATACGCAAAGCCGGATTGTGGCGGCCTTGGATGAGACCTTTAAACATCGACGTTCATCTGTTCAGGCCTCATCTGCCTTGGCATCCGAATCGTCATCGAAACAGAATATGGCCTAGAGCTTATTTTCGCGTGATTCATTCATCGGTTGTTGATGAATGACATGCTGAATCATGCGATAAGCGATACTGCCTGCGATTGGAATTTCAGGCAGTTGGTCGAATTTAAAAAATGCAGCATCACTGATCTCTTCTTCTTGTAGCACAATGTCACCACTGCGATATTCAGCACGGAAGGCCAACATCAAGTTGCTTGGAAAAGGCCACGGTTGGCTAGACAAGTACTCCACATGACTCACCTCAATGCCCACTTCTTCAAGTGTTTCGCGCTGTACGGCTTCTTCTAGCGTCTCACCGACCTCAACAAAGCCCGCAATCAGACCATACATATTGCCACTGGCCTTGGCATTCTTGGCCAAGAGTATTTCGTCCTCACCTCGAGTAATAATCGTGATCACACAAGGTTGCACTCGTGGATATTGATGATAACGACAAGACGGGCAGACCATGGCGTATTCTGTGGCATGGATGTGGGTGCGATGACCGCAATGGCTACAGTATTTATGGTTGCGACGCCATTCTAAGAGTTGTAGTGCACGGCTGGCCTGCTCAAACTCAGCTGTTGACCACATGCTGATCAGTTGTCGGATCGGCATCAAGCGATAGCCGTCTGGAATTTGGCTTAAATCACGCAGATCTCGTGCAATGACTTGATCGCCCACCTGTTGCACACTGAGGTCATCCTCAAGCTTTTCGACTTGGGGAAGCTGCAAGTTTGCGTCAACTAACATTTGATTATCATGGAATATATAGGCAAGTGAGAGTTCTGACATAGTGGGCGATCGCTGTAAGGAGTGGAAAGGTTGGAATCGTGGTTGCAGTGTTGCTGCGATTAAGCACTTGCTTCAATTTGTGCAAATAAACAGGCTTCGCCATTTTTTTCTGCAAATTGCGTCATCCACTGCTCATGTGCACTTAATTCATCTGCTGAGGGTTGGATCACAGGCAGTTTTAGATCAAGTGTCTGGCTGTTGTTGTCTAGACGCTGTTGCTCGGTCTGTGCGGGTGCATCCATATCAAAGGAGACCTGACCACCGGTCATGGCCAAATAGACGTCAGACAGGATTTCCGCATCGAGTAAGGCGCCGTGGAAGGTACGGTCGCGCTGTGGAATCTCATAACGACGCACCAAGGCATCAAGCGAGTTTTTCTGTCCCGGATGTTTGGCTTTGGCCATGGCCAAAGTATCTGTCACTGAACACACTTCAGATAATGCGGGCAAGCCACACCGTGTGAACTCCATGTTTAAGAAGTTCATGTCAAAGCTGGCGTTATGCGCGATGATCTCAGCGCCCTTGAGGTACTCAAACAGTACATGGGCAATTTCAGCGTATTTGGGTTTGTCCTTGAGGAATTCATCGGTGATGCCGTGAATATCCGCTGATTCGCCGACCGGTTTCTCAGGGTTGATATAGATGTGAATCGAGCGACCAGTTAATTTGCGGTTGATCATCTCAATTGCACCGACCTCGACGATGCGATCGGTGTCTTGAAAATAAAAACCCGTGGTTTCCGTATCAAGGATGAACTGGCGTGGACCTTGCTCATCACGGGTCGCAGGGGTGATTTTGATTTCAGGATGAAGATCTGTCATGTGCTCAACCGCATTCGGAAGGGATGTTGTTGCAGCGAGGGTATCACTTTCAGGCGCAGCTTGAACAGTTGCGGGCGCGACTGCAGTCTCCTGTGTGGCGATGACATTTTTAGGGGTATCAGCGTCATGGACAACGACGGCCTGCTCTGGTTCAGGTTCTGCATCTAGCGCGGTGTCTTCTGCATCTTCGAGGAGATCGAAACCAAAGGGATCGTCTAATAACCAGTCGGGTTCATCTTTTTTTTTTGCGGTCTCTTCGGGGGCTGCGATTGGTGCAGTTGCCGTTGTTGAGGCTGTGGAGTTTACAGAGGCTGCGCTCGCTCCTTGTTTGAGTTGGGCTTGGGTCTGGTCCGCACCGAGATTGGCCAGTTGATCGGCTTTTTCATTGCCTGCATGACCTGCATGACCTTTAATCCAATTCCACTCAATTTCGCGGTTTTGACACACGGCATCGAGCTCTTTCCACAAATCTGGGTTTTTGACGTCTTTCCAATTTTTCTTTTTCCAACCGATGATCCATTCGGTGATGCCACGTTTAACGTATGTGGAGTCCGTCCAAATAATCAATTTATCACTCGGTGCACAAAACTTAATTCCTTCAATCGCCGCTTGTAGTTCCATACGGTTATTGGTGGTATTTTCTGCACCACCACAGAGTTCATGTTTTTGCGATGCTGTGATGATATATGCGCCCCAACCACCTAAACCTGGG